>JABDJM010000175.1 GCA_013002475.1 Saprospiraceae bacterium
TCCCATCTATAGGGTTGACAGTTACTACCGGTGAGGATTCTGTCATTCCATATCCCTCAGAAAGTGGACAGCCAGTCACCTTTTGCCATTTTTCTGCAACGGCCCTTTGGACAGCCATTCCTCCTCCTACGGTTACTCGTAAACTGCTGTGATCAATCTTTTGGAAATCCTCATTATTTACTAAGGCATTAAAGAGCGTGTTGATCCCGGTCATCAGTGTAACGGGATATTTTTTAAAGGCAGCATTGATCGTACTTAAGTCTCTTGGGTTGACAATTAGCACCGTTTGAGAGCCCACACTCATGAGTGCCAGAGCATTCACGGTGAAAGCGAAAATATGATACATGGGTAGGGGTGAAAGGGCGATCTCTTCGCCCTCCTTTAAAAAGGGCAACATATAAGCTCTGATCTGCAGCATGTTTGCAACCAGGTTCCGGTTGGTAAGCATAGCTCCTTTTGAAACACCTGTAGTTCCTCCGGTATACTGCAACAAAATGGTGTCCTCCGGATTTCGGTCAAAAGACTGAATTTTGAATCCTTTTCCTTCCCTTAATGCCTTTTTGAAAGTCACAACATTGGGCAGATCATATTTGGGGACCATCCGCTTTACGGTCCGAACAACAAAATTTACCATTCTTCCCTTGAAGGCTCCCAGCAATTCTCCGATGCTGGTTGTAATGATAGTCTTAATGCTGGTTTCGGGAAGGATCTTTTCCAGATTGGCGGCAAAATTTTCGGCTATAATGATAGCCTTGCAGCCTGAATCCACAAATTGGTGCTTCATCTCCCGTGGAGTGTATAGCGGATTGGTATTTACGGCCACCAATCCAGCGCGAAGGACTCCAAAGAGGGCGATGGGATATTGCAGCATGTTGGGCATCATCAAGGCTATCCGGTCGCCGGGTTCAAGACCCCTGCTATGTAAATAGGCGCCAAAAGCCAGCGATTGCTTATCCAATTGAGCGAAAGTCAGGTCCTTGCCCATACAGGAAAAAGCCACTTTTGACCCATATTTTTTGAAGGTCTCATCGAATAGGTCAACCAAACAGGAATATTCGTCAGGGTTTATGTTTGCAGGAACCTGGTTGGGGTAGTTGGAAAGCCAAGGTCTATTTTCGCTCATTTCTTTCTTTTTGTGTGTTCCCAATATAGATACTAAGCCTCTTTATTCCAGCTCAATCAGGCTAAAACCCTTCATTATTATTGGTTTTCAAGTAAATAATGAAGATCCAAATAGAAAAATACCGTACCTTTGCGCCGCTAAAAAATATTTCTAACCCGTTTGTGGACTATGGTTTTGTTTTAGCCGACAGGATGCTGTTGAAAGCCAAAAGGATGCAAATTACAAATTGAAGATTCTTATGTCTGATGAAAAGAATCTTGAAAAGGCCGAAGTCGAGGCACCTCAAACTATTGGGGAAACCGATGAAACTTCGCCTGAGAGAATAGGCCTGGAGGAATTACAAGAAAAAGTTGAACACTCCGGTCCGCATGATGATTTTGATTGGTCTCAAACCAACAAACATGCTCTCAATTACTCAGAGGAGGAGATCGAAAAATACCTCTCTGATTACGACCAATCTCTTTCCTTAATTCAACAAAGTGAAATTGTAAAAGGGGTAGTTTCTACAATCACTAATTCTGATGTCCTTCTGGATATCAACTACAAATCAGATGGTCTGGTTTCTCTTTCAGAATTCAGGGATATGCCTGATATGAAAGTGGGTGACATTGTAGATGTATATGTTGAGCAGCAGGAAGATGACAGAGGTCAGTTAGTTCTTTCCCGAAGAAAAGCCAAATTGTTGGGAGCCTGGGACAGCATTGTCGACAGTTACCACAATGGAACCGTTATCAACGGAAAAGTAGTAAGCAAAACTAAAGGTGGTCTTATTGTGGATGCCGGTGGTTTGGAAACTTTCTTACCTGGATCACAGATCGATATCAAACCGATCATTGATTATGATTCATATGTAGGTAAGGAAATGGAATTCAAAGTGGTGAAGATCAATGAGCAGATTAAAAATGCCGTTGTTTCACATAAAGCACTGATCGAAAGTGATCTTGCAGAACAGCGCGAAGCTATCATTGCAAGATTGGAAAAAGGTCAGGTACTCGAAGGCACTGTCAAAAATATCACAGACTTTGGAGCATTCCTGGATCTTGGAGGTGTAGATGGACTACTGTACATCACTGACATCTCCTGGGGTCGGATCTCTCACCCATCAGAGATACTTTCTCTTAACCAGCGCATCAACGTTGTAGTGCTGGACTTCGATGAAAACAAGAAAAGGATCTCTCTTGGTCTCAAGCAACTTCAACCACACCCGTGGGAAATTCTTGCCGCTGAAATTGAGGAGAAATCAACTGTTAAAGGAAGGATCGTCAATATTGAGGATTACGGAGCATTTCTTGAGATTCAACCAGGTGTTGAAGGCTTGATCCACGTTTCGGAAGTTACCTGGAGCAACCAGCCTATTAATGCCCGTGAGTATTTCAAACTTGGTAATGAGTATGAAGCCAAAGTGGTTACGATAGATCGCGAGGAAAGAAAAATGTCCTTGTCCATTAAACAATTGGCTACCGATCCGTGGACTGAGATCACGCAAAAATATCCGGTAGGAAGCAAGCATACTGGAGAGGTTAAGAACCTTACTCCATATGGTGTTTTTGTTGAGTTGGAAGAAGGGATCGGCGGAATGGTTCACATTTCCGATCTATCCTGGACAAAGAGATATTCTCATCCTTCTGAGTTTACGAAAGTGGGCGAAAATATCGATATCCAAATCCTGGATATTGATTCAGATTCCCGTAAACTTTCACTCGGTCACAAACAATTGGAAGAGAATCCTTGGGATACATTTGAAAATGTATTTCCAATGGGATCTTATCATGAGGCGACTATCATCCGAAGAGAAGATAGAGGAGCTATTGTCCAATTGCCATATGGACTCGAAGCTTTTGCACCCATCAAGCACATCAAAAAGGCAGATGGAAATCTTGCAGAGGTAGATGAGGCCTTGACGGTGAAAGTGATTGAGTTCAATCGGGACGATAAAAGAATTCTGGTTTCTCATTTGAGATATTTAGAAGACCAGGAGCAGGGTGTGAAAGAGGGTGAAAGAGTGGAGCGTCAAAAAGCCAGAGAGACTACCCGTAAGCATGTGAAGAAGACTCAGTCCAAAGTTGAGAAATCAACCCTTGGTGAGTTGGATGCATTTGCTCAGTTGAAAGCACAGATGGGTGCTGGTCAGGCAGAAGCTCCAAAACCGAAAGCAGAGGAACCGAAAGCTGAGGAACCGAAAGCAGAGGAACCAAAAGCAGAGGACCCAAAAGCAGAGGAGCCAAAAGCAGAGGAACCAAAAGCAGAGGAGCCAAAAGCAGAGGAGCCAAAAGCTAAAGAGCCTGCCAAGGCAAGCAAGAAGGAATCATCAGATAAACCTGATGATCTCAAAAAGATCGAGGGCATTGGACCAAAGATCTCTGAGATCCTTACCAACGCTGGAATCGCTACCTTCTCCGCTCTTGGAGCGTCCGAGCCGGACAAGATCCGTGAGATCTTGTTGGAGGCAGGACCGAGATACAAAGCCCATGACCCGGGGACCTGGCCTGATCAGGCCAAATTGGCCGCCGATGGAAAATGGGATGAACTGAAAGTTTTACAGGACTCCCTTCACGGAGGACGTTAATTACAGATATTCTGACCAAAAAGGACCCCGGACAATCGTTGTTCGGGGTTTTTTTATTTGAGCATACTCGAACAAAGGCCTTAACTTTCTGTTTTCTCAGGACAATGTTTTTCTCGTGCAAAGAAAAGTAATAGTTATTGGAGCAGGTTTTGCCGGGTTGTCAGCTGCGACACATTTGGCGGATAAAGGGTACCATGTAAGGGTACTTGAAAAGAATGATGGCCCAGGCGGCCGAGCTCGTATGTTTGAAGCAGAGGGTTTCAAGTTCGACATGGGTCCCTCTTGGTACTGGATGCCGGAAGTATTCGAAAGCTATTTTGAAAACTTTGGCAAAAAAAGATCGGATTACTACGATCTTACCAGGCTGGACCCCAGCTACTCCATCACATTCGGGAAAGAGGATGTAATGCAGGTTCCTGCCAAATTGGAGGCCTTGTATGAAATGTTTGAAGAGTACGAGCCAGGGTCCTCCTCCAATCTTAGACGATTCTTAGCAGAAGCAAAATATAAGTATGAAACTGGGATGAAGGACTTTGTCCTGAGGCCCGGGAACTCCATATTTGAATTTGCGGACCCAAGGATACTTTCCAGTATGTTTCGGTTACAACTTTTTGGAAGCATGGATAAACATGTCCGGAAGCTTTTCAAAAATGAGAAACTGATCCAACTGCTGGAGTTCCCGGTACTTTTTCTAGGAGCTACTCCTTCGAATACACCTGCATTATACTCCCTGATGAATTATGCGGACATGTCTTTGGGTACCTGGTATCCGCCAGGAGGCATGCATGAAATTGTGAAGGGAATGGTTTCTCTTGCCACCGAAATGGGAGTTGAATTTAATTTTGGCGAAGAAGTAAAAAATATATTCGTTCCAAACGGGCATGCAAAGAAAGTGATAACTAATTCCGGAGAATGGGAGGCCGATATTGTTGTTGGAGGGGCAGATTACCATCATGTAGAACAGGACCTTTTGGCTCCTGGGAAAAGAAGATATACTGAAGCCTATTGGGAAAAGCGAACGATGGCGCCCTCATCCCTTTTATTTTACTTGGGTGTCAATAAAAAAGTAAGTGGTTTGAATCACCATAATCTCTTTTTTGATGCAGACTTTGGCTTGCATGCAAAAGAGATTTATGAGGAACCTTCCTGGCCAAAGGATCCATTGTTTTACGTGTGCGCGCCCTCTGTAACAGATTCAACTGTTGCCCCAAAAGGAATGGAAAACCTTTTTGTTCTGATTCCCTTGGCTCCGGGGTTAGAAGATACTGAGGCCTTCCGGGAAACCTATTTCGATATGGTCATGACCAGATTAGAAAACCATCTGGGAGAGAATATTCGAAACCACATCATTTACAAAAGATCCTTCGCCCACAAGGATTTTGAAAAAGACTACCATGCATATAAGGGTAATGCTTATGGATTAGCTAATACTCTTATGCAAACCGCTTTTTTAAAACCAAAAATGAGGTCTAAAAAAGTGAAGAATCTTTTTTTTACAGGACAACTTACTACCCCGGGCCCTGGGGTTCCTCCGTCCCTGATTTCCGGGCAGGTTGTCGCTAATGAAATCCAAAAATCATTCGAGAATTAATCATCAAGAAATGAAAGCTCTATATGACAAGGTTTGCGCTGATTGCAGCAAGTTGATAACTAAAAGATATAGCACTTCCTTTTCGTCAGGAATAAGGGTTTTTAGCAAGAAGTTTAGAAAACCTATTTATAATATATATGGTTTTGTGCGATTTGCAGATGAAATAGTTGATACGTTTCATGATCAACCAAGAGCCACATTATTGCAGGAGTTCAGAAATGAAACCTATAAGGCAATTGAACGGAGAATAAGTTTGAATCCCGTCCTCCATGCTTTCCAGGAAGTGGTCCATGAGTATGGGATTGAAAGAGAATTAATAGATGCCTTTTTAGATTCGATGGAAATGGATTTACATTTTCATAAATACGAGGATCAGTTATACCGGCAATATATTTATGGCTCTGCAGAAGTGGTTGGACTTATGTGTCTGAAAGTATTTGTTGAGAGTGATCAAGAACGGTATGAAGAGTTGAAAGAAAATGCCAAGGCCCTAGGCTCAGCTTTTCAAAAGATCAACTTCTTAAGAGATATGAAAAGTGATTTTCAAGAAAGGGGTAGAGTGTACTTCCCAGGAGTGAATTTTGAAAATTTTACAAATCAGGAAAAAGAAAAGATAGAAGAAGATATACAGGTTGATTTTGATAAAGGCTTTCAGGGTATCGTCAATCTGCCGGAGGGAGCCCGTCTGGGTGTGTATATTGCATACAAGTATTATATAAAATTGCATCAAAAGATAAAGAAGGCCACTGCAGCCAAAGTTAAAGAGGAGAGAATCAGGGTCAATGATGGAAAGAAAATGGTTGTATTATTTTCATCGATGGTCCGCAGTCAGCTGAATATTTTATGATCCTGAAAAAGTTATTGATCTTTTTAGGCGCTGCCTCTCTGGTGGGTCTTGGTCAATTTTTTTTCTTTGCAACACCTGTTATACCCTCACTCGAGTATTCCGTATTTCAGATATTTCAAATTCCAGCATTAGAATCTAATTGGCATTATGGCCTGTTGATGCTTTTTAGCTTTGTCCCGGTATTCGTACTTAGCTTCGATAAGAAAGTCCATTATTATACTCATTGGCGTTCTTTGGTTCCAGGAATTATTCTAATTGCTCTTTGGTTTATTCTTTGGGACGTTTTGTTTACTTTAAAAGGGGTTTGGGGATTTAATCCAGGCTATTATGGATCGATTTCCCTTTTTGGACTTCCTATCGAGGAATGCCTTTTTTTCATTGTTGTTCCATTTTGCTGTTACTTCTTATTTGCTTGCCTGAATGCTTATCTGCCAACTGATAAACTTATTGATTGGGACAAGCGGATCTCCTTGGGGCTTGGGGGCATATTCATTCTGCTAGGGATCGTACACCTTGCCAAGGCCTATACCGGGGCGACTTTTCTGCTTACGGGTATGTTCATGATCTGGCATTACTACTCCTTTCCTAATCAGGTTAGGACGCGCCTTTACCGCGCTTACGCGCTTTGCCTCATCCCCTTTCTGCTGGTGGACGGCTCTTTGACAGGCCTGTTTACAGATCAACCAGTAGTTTTGTACAATCCGGAAGAATTTTTGAAGATCAGAATTGGTTCAATTCCAATTGAAGATGCTGTTTATGGGTTCCTTCTGGTAGGCTTGGTTACCACAGCCAGGGAGGGCTTCGAAGAATTTTTCAAGAAATAGATTTGCAGCTCAAAGTAGAGTGGGAATAGGAGCTTAGATGGAGTATCTTTTATTTTCCCTGTAATATGAATAATAAAAAAGCCCCGCCCATAGGGCGAGGCTTTGTGGTGGAGGATATCGGAGTCGAACCGATGACCTCCTGCGTGCAAGGCAGGCGCTCTAGCCAGCTGAGCTAATCCCCCGTTCGGCAAACCATTTTTCCTAAGAAATTCCCTAGGCTGCCGGCTTGCCATGAAGGCAAGGCATTGCCACGTCCTTCATGGTAGTCCCAGGCAGACTTGAACTGCCGACCTCTACATTATCAGTGTAGCGCTCTAACCAGCTGAGCTATGGGACTATGCGAATATTGAGTATTGAGCTTGCCTGCCGTTAGGCATGGCTTACCTGCCACAGC
>JABDJM010000191.1 GCA_013002475.1 Saprospiraceae bacterium
AGCATATATGGGGACACAAATCTCTACTGAAATCCATCTTTGGTCACTTGTGGAGGTTAAATTTTGTTTTACATTATTGATCCAATTTTCATGGTTTATAGATATTCCTCCAAATATTTCTAGATCAAATGAATATACGCTAGCTACAAGAAACCCAAGATTAAAGAATTCATCCTCTAATGAATATTGATTCATTAGGGAGTCAATTTTAATTTTCTCCTCAAGGATAAAATGCCAGTTCGAATTATTTGCAACTCCTTTCCCAATTAAAAATCCAGTGATGGTTGTATCCTGGTAATTTGCAAAAGGAATAGAAATCACATTTGGATCATCAAAATTGGACATAGTGAAATCCCAAATAGGGTAGCCTACCTTTTCAATTAATGAAGAAACTAACGTATTATTTGAATGTAGATTTTGGGTGTACAGATTGTACCTCGCAGCTTCCAAAACAGGATCAATGGATCTGCCCAAGGATAGGTCATCATCTTTTCCAAGAGAAATTCCCTGAAAGAAATCCTTTTCTGGTCCTTCAAGAAAAGGAAGGACGTCAGAACTGAATTCAGTATAGCTTAATGATTGTGGATGATCTAATAAATCGTCCTCTAAACAACCGTTAAATGCGAAAAAGAGAAGGAAAAGAAATAGCCCTAGAAATTGAAAGGTGGTTTTTTGAAGCATTAGGTGATGAATTTGTAAATAGTAATTATAATGCTACAAAAATGGGGGAAGGGTATTGTTAAATGCAAGATTTCAAAAACATAATTATTTCCATCATTCGATTTTTCGTAATTATTGGTATTTATTACCCCTTCCGATTAGCCGCCTTAAAGGCTTCATTGAGCAGTTTGAAGTCCAATATGCCCTTATTCCACTTCAGAAAATCCAGGATAACTATAGCTTTTTGTAGTTGCTTTGCCTCTGATTTTGGTTTGCCTATCACATAGATCAGGGATCGTTGTTTTCCTGCAGTCAGGGCATGGAAATAATCCGAGCCCTCAGGGTCCTGCTCCAGGAGAACCTCAAAGCATTCAGGCATTGCCATGCCGTATTTGCTGGTATCTTCCTCCACTTCGACTTTGATCTTAGATCCTAATGCCAGACCCAATTTTTTCTGGACATCCTTATTTACATGGATAAAAAACTGTCCATCACCGGTAGAGGTAAAAGCACAATGAATTTTTACCTCGCCATTGAAAGTGACCACAAGCCGGCTGATACCATTTTTCTTAAAGGCCCGAACGATATCATCCGGTACGATGACATTGTGGCCATAAACTGCTCCTGGCCACCTCTCAATTATTCCGGCAAACTTCTTTTTCATCCTCGGTAATTTTCAAGGGCTTTCACGACCTCAGGTTTTTTCCTTACTGATACAGGAACATTCTCCCCATTTTTCATGACCAAATATCCTCCATCCCGTTTTTCGAAAGCACGTACATATTTCAAGTTCACCAAGTGTGACTGATGTACTCGCATAAAGCTATGCTCCGAAAATAATTCATCGAATTTTTTGAGTGTCCTAGTAACGAAGATCTTTTCACCACTCTCAAGAAAAAATTGTGTGTTGTTGTCGAAGGACTGACAACGTGTAATAGATTCAATATCCACGATATGCAACCTCTCCATGGTTGGCAGTGAGACTTTACTAGCCAGGGCCTCCGGATTTTTGATTTGGGTCTTTAGAAGTTCAAGGGTTTCCTGACTTTGGGTGATCTGGCTTTTTGCTTTTGAAACAGCCTTAGTTAGTAGTTCCGGATCGATGGGTTTCAGCAAATAATCTACCGCTGAAAATCGAAATGCCTTGAGGGCATACTCGTCATAGGCAGTTACAAAGATGACTCTGGAACTTAGGTCAGGAAGTATTTCCAAAAGATCGAAGCCTGTGTTTTCACCCAATCGAATGTCAAGGAACAAGAGATCTGGTTTGGTATTTCTGATCAGCTTGGCTCCTTCGATCACGGATTTGGCCTCGCCCAGGATTTCAACTTCCGGGCAATGAGCCTTTAGATCACTTTTCAAAAGATCGAGAGCATCCTGCAGGTCATCTATAAGTACGGCAGATATTTTTTTCATAATCAAAAGTTCACCCAATAGGGTAGGAGGATGGTCACCTGGGTTCCCGAGGGAGTTCCATCCTCATAAAGGTCAACTATCTCCAGGCTATTATAGTTTAATCCATTCTTGTAGCTATCTAATCTTTCAAGCGTGACGTTGATAGCGTGAGACCTGTGTCCGGACTTTTTCTTTTCGGCGGAGGCTTTCCTGCCAATGCCATTATCCAGAATGACACATTTTAATAACTGTCCTTGTTTACTAAACTGTACGCTCAATTCCCCTAGGCGATCCAAGCCCTGAAAGCCATGCAAAACTGCGTTCTCTACGAATGGTTGTAGGAGCATGGGAGGCAATTCTATCTCCTCGGAATTTATACCAGTTTCCACCTGGAAATCGTATTTGAAATCTTCCGAATGCGAAAATTGTAGCATTTTTAAATACTGCCCCAAGCTTTCAATCTCATTTTCCAGACTTATCTTCTCTTCCCGACTATTTGAAAGGGTGCTCCTTAATTGTTTTGCAAAGGTGTTTATCTGTGAACGGGCTTCTTGGGATTTACCAGTAGCGATCAATGAATTGATCGAGTTCAGTGTGTTAAAAATATAATGGGGATTCATCTGAAGTTGGAGGGCCTTCTGCCTAAGTTCAAGTAGGTTGTTTTCAAGCGAAAGTTTTTCCGCCCGATTTTCGGAACTCCTTGTTCTGGATCGGATGAATGATCTGATAAGTAAAAATCCGATCAAGCCAATTGTTAGAGCAGCAATTATTTTGAACCAGGCCTTCTGCCATACCGGCGCATTAATTTTGAAGGAGAAGGTTTTTGTTTCTGAAAAGTCCTTTGAATTCGTGGTTGCTCTGACCTGGTATTGATAAGCCCCGGGTGCGAGATTGGGATAATTTGCAAGGGTTTGATAGCTGATAGGTGACCATTCTTTTTCAAGAGGCTGGAGTCTCCATTGGTACCGTACCTGATCGGGAAAGTCAAAGTCTACACCTGAGAAAGAGAATCCTAAATGATTTTCCTTCCAATTCAATTCCAGTCCCTCCTTAGACTCAAAGAGAGGATTCAATTGAAAACCTGCATCTGTACCTAGGATGGGTTCATAAAAGAGATTGATCCCTGTAATCGATAATTCAGGAATTGTCTGGGCTCCCTTTAGCCCACTGGGTTCCACAAATGCAATTCCTTTTTGTCCGAGCAGCCAAAAGGACTGGTCCTCATTAGTTGTCGGATGTTTTCCAATGATCGCCCCTGGATCTCCTACCAGGCCTAGGCTGATAAAACTCACTTTCCCTTCCGGACTCAGCTGATCAATTCCTCGTTCATGTCCCAGCCATAAATTTCCCCGGGCATCCTTTGAAATTGAAGTAATATTTCTGGAGCGGAGTTGCGAATTTTCTGGAATCCTGGTGAACAATGGATTTTCCTCTCCCATATTTGCAGAAAGGATTCCTCTGCCAGCCAAACTGATCAGTATGCTTGGATAGCTTTCAAATGACAAATCCAGGATCTCTGTTCCCCTCAAGCCCTCTTCTTCTCCAAAGAACCTGATTAAGTTTCCTTGCTTGTTAAACTGCAATAGTTGGCCATTTCCCCGGCTTATCCAGGTGTCGTTATTCGGGGCACTAAAAAATTTTCGGGAATCCACAGCTGCTGCAAATCTAATTTGGTGCACCCCAAAATATTCGTTACTGTCAATTTCTTCGATGTTAATGTAAGCCAGCGGATGACTTTCACTGGACACCCACATTTTATCAGGAGCTTGAAAATGCAGCTCGTAGATGTCGGAGGAGGGAAGGCCTTGATTGTCTGTGAAGATCTTGAACAAACCAAGACTATCCAATAAGGCGATCCCCTTTCCCGCGGTGGCAACCCAAAGGCGGTTTTTATGATCCACTTCAAGATCGCTTATAGGTTGGTCCAGGTATCCTGAATGATTCGTGTAATCAGAAAAAAGGCTGTCTTTATACTGAAGTAGTTTTCCTGATTCCATGCCGACCCAAAGGACACCATCCTTGTCCTGGCAAACAGAAGTAAGCGTCCCTGCGGGGAAATCCTCTCCGGCTTTTAAGGTCCCAATTCTGGGTTGAAATAGTTTTAGAAGTCCATCATTTTGTGTTCCAAACCAAAGGTTTTCTTTTCCGTCAGCATACAGGCTGCTGATCTCGTCAGGGTCGACAGGAAGGTTTTCGACTTTTACCCAGGATGCTGATCCTTCCTCCAAAAAGAACAGCCCGGAAGCAGCCACAACCCAAAACCTATCCTGAGTAAAAAGGCCATGAATCATCATTCCCGGAAAATCATTTGCTTCTATGTTGGAGACCTTGCCTTTTTCCGGAAAAAAATAAACAGGGGCTGCGTCTTCAAAGAAGATCAGAAGACTTTCTCCTCCTTGAGGAACAACATTAATAACCTGGTTAGACGGAAGACCATGGTCTGTCCCATATTGAACGATCTTGTCAATTTGGTTAAGGGAGAAAACACCCTGGGTTGTTGCAATCCAGGTTTTAGAATGGCTCTTTGAGATCTGCCTGATCTCGGCGTATCGTAGAATCTGACCCTCGTTGAATTCAGAAAGTTCTCCAGTAGTTGTGTTTAATTTCAGAAGACCCTTTTTAGTTCCAATCAGTAAAGTACTGTCATTGATCTCTTTGAGTTGGGTAATATTTGCTATGTCTATCTGGAAGTCCACAGTTTCAAATTCCAGCCCATCATATTTTTGCAATCCTTCCTGGGAAGAGACCCAAATGTGGCCATCGGTCCCTTGTTCAATTGACAACACAATATTGGACAAGAGACCGTCCTCAGTTTGATAATTTTTGAATTGTGCCCCATCAAACAGAGCCATTCCCCCTCCGCGGGTCCCAAGCCAAAGCTGGCCCCTGACGTCTTTTTCAATACAAGTAACATGCTGCTGGGCAAGGCCTTGGTCAAGGGAAAATGACCAAAAGCCAAATTGTTGGCCCTTTGCCGTCTGAGCAAAGGCCAGCAAGAGAATGAATGAAAGCAAGAATTGAATGATCCGGTTTATGGCTTTTCTTTTTACATGGGTTTTGAGCTAATCGGGCTACCTGAAGAATAAAGGGCCAACTCCTCCCTTTGGGGAGGACCTTCCTTTGGCTCCAAGATACAAACGGCTGTGGTCTTGCCATTTATTTTAAGGCCAGGCAAAACAGTGCCATTTTCCATTGGATAACTAGTGGATTTAAATCGCCACCTAACCTTGGATGCGTTAACCCCTAATTCTTGTAATTGCTGAGAAAGTTCCTCCTGATTATTGATCCATGC
>JABDJM010000192.1 GCA_013002475.1 Saprospiraceae bacterium
TCCTTTACATACAAAATGCCGGTAACAGTATCAAAGTCATCTTCATAGACCGGTATGCGACTATACCCACTTTCTTTCACAAGCACCAGCAATTCAAAGAAGGGGGTCCGGAAATCAGCAGCCACGACATCTACGCGGCTACACATGATCTGTTTAACGCTTACATCGCCAAACTTTACAATGGATTTCAAAATATCTATTTCCTGATCAGCATCTATTTCGGATTGAACCGTCAATTCAATGGCCTGCTGGACGTCTTCTTTCGAGGTCTGCAAATTCATTGCATGCTTTGCAAGTCGAATTTCGATGAACCTGGTTCCGGAGACAAGCATCGAGCTGATGGGTGAGAAAAGCCGGTCCAAAAATATTATGGGACTGCTCATGAATTTCGCCAAACGGACATTGTTAAATTTGGCATACACCTTAGGGGCGACCTCTCCGAAAAGAACAAGTAAAAAAGTAACTCCGAAAACCGTTATCAAAAAATGAATGGCACGGGATAAAGCGCTTATCGTAAAGATGGAACCAAGAATTCCAACTTTGCTTATCAGCCAATTGGAGGCGCCGTCAAAATAACCGTCCGGAAGTATGCTTCGTAAGAGAAAATCGGAGATTACTACAATGGCAATATTGATGAAGTTGTTACTAACCAGAATAGTGGCCAGCAACCTCCTTGGTTTGTCTCTGAGATTGAGGATCCGCTGAGAAGGACTTGATTTCTCCTCTTCAAGGTTGTTGACATCATTCACCGTGAGGCTAAAGAAAGCGATCTCAGATCCGGAAATAAGAGCCGAGCAAATGAGAAGCAAAAAGATCGTGATCAAACCAATGGTCAGGTTTGTTAGACTAATGCCTAAAATTATTTGGAGAGTCAGAATTGATTGCCAGGCCAGATCAGGATCAGGATCCAAAAGCTAAGGTTTGGTGAAAAAACTAGAAGGGGAGATCGTCAGCGCCACCTCCACCGGTATCCGGTGTTGAACTATAAGTTGTTTGTGCTGGCTCCTGAGCCGTTGAAGGCCAGTTCCCTTGTCCCTGCTGAGACCCTTCAGTTCCTTCTCTTTTGCTCAGGATCCGAAAGTAATCAGCAACTACCTCAGTGGTCTTTCGGTTGTTTCCTTCTTTGTCCTGCCATTTACGATGCTTCAGTTTTCCTTCAACGTAAATGGTCATCCCCTTTTTGAGATTTTTTTCAGCCCGTTCAGCAAGATTACGCCAGGCTACCACATCGTGCCAGTCGGTAATAGTTTGCCAGTTACCGTCACGATCTCGGTAATTTTCATTTGTAGCGACGCTAAATCGTGCAACGGAAGCTCCGTTCTCCAAGTGGCGGATCTCTGGGTCTTGACCCAAGTTTCCTATAAGTACAACTCTGTTGATCATTTTTGGTGAATTTAGTTGGGCAATACGCGTCTTGTAAAGTTACGGATTAAGGGTCTCAGCAAAGAATAAATCGATCACTTTCGGAAATCCGACAGATTGATGGTCTGCCTGCCCGATCCATTGTAGTTCCTGCCCGATTTGACGCCTATCGTTTTCAGAGTTCAATAGAAAAAAGCGAGCTTCGATAGTTTGATGGGTTAAGGTCTGAGAGAACCTTGGACCGGGAATGATCTCCTCTGCACCATCGAGGATACCTTGTTTTACAAAATGACCAATAATGCTCTTTTTCTGTTTCGGCCTTTCAGATTCGAAAAGTGGAAAATCAAACAAGCCCTGCCAAATGTCTCCCGATTCTCTCTTCTTCATTAGAAAGGATTTTTTCGATTCTATGACCAGGTAATTAAAATGACGCCTTCTTCGGGATCTTTTTTTTGGCTTAAGCGGGAATTCATCCACTCTATCCTCCTGCAAGGCAAAACAACTTTTCGAAAAGGGACAGGATCCGCAAATAGGATTGGATGGTTTGCAATGCAAGGCTCCAAAATTCAGCAAAGCCTGATTATATTCTGCGGGATTGTTTTGATCAAGTAACTGCTCCGAATAGCGCTTGATGATATTTTTTCCCTGGGAGGAACCCCGGGGATGGATGACTCCAAACAACCTCGAAAATACTCTGAATACATTTCCATCAACCACGGCTTCTGGTTTGTCAAATGCAAAACTTGAGATTGCTGCAGCAGTGTAGTCGCCAACACCCTTCAATGAAAGTAGATCATCCATGGAATCTGGAAATATGCCGCCAAACTTTTCGGCAACAAACCGGGCTGTAGCATGCAGGTTCCTTGCTCTGGAATAGTAACCCAGTCCTTGCCATTTGGCAAGGACTTCTTGTTCTGAGGCATTAGCCAGATCAAAAATGCTTGGAAAGGTCCGCTTGAATTTCAAAAAGTATTCCCAGCCCTGTTGTACCCTTGTTTGCTGCAATATAATTTCAGACAACCAGATATGATATGGATCCTTGGTTTCCTTCCATGGCATGGGTCGGGGGTTGTCCTTAGACCAGTTTAAAAGCTTAGTTCGAAACTGAGCGCAAAATCTTTTTGATAGCTTATCTGGCTCCATGCCAAAAAATAAAAAAGCCGGCCACAAGGGCCGGCTTTTGCTATATCGGTAATTGGATTTTTATTGTTCGATCTCACGAAGTATTCTTTCGTTTCCGTAGCGTCCCCTTATCAATTCCTTCATTTCCTTTCTTGCAAAGAAGATTCGGCTCTTTACAGTGCCCAACGGAAGACCAAGCGTGTCAGCGATCTCCTGATACTTATAGCCTTGGTAGTGCAAAAGGAAGGGGGTGCGTAAGTTTTCGTCAATTTCATCAAGCATACCAAGCAGCTCCTTCATAATAATATTAGAAGCAGCCGAATTTTGGATAGCTACTTTACCAGAGTTCAAGTAAAACTGATTGTCAGTTTTATCAATAATGGTATTGGCTTTTACCTTTTTCCGGTAATTGTTGATGAAAATGTTTTTCATGATGGTAAACAACCAGGCCTTAAAATTAGTCCCTGGTCTGAACTTTTCTTTGTTTACCAAAGCCCTTATCGCCGTTTCCTGATACAGGTCTTTTGCATCATCCCCGTTCTTAGTCAGGTTGTAGGCAAATGCATGTAGCATCGACGAAAGCTTGTCCAGTTGTGTATTAAATTCTATGGTTGACATAACTATTAGATTTGAGGTTCTTTCAAATATACCCCCTAGTTAAACAAAAACCAATCGTTTGCTTAAACGGGGAGCACTTCACTCAATTATTTAGACTAAATACACATAAAAAAGTCACATAAAGGTTTGAAAAATAGCTGTTTGTGTTAAAACGTTAATGTTTTCTAAAAATTCTTAACTTTCAGGAAATATTGAAAGTTGTGGAAGAAAGACCCCTACTTTTGAGCTTTTCTGATCAGAAACAGAGCCAGGGCACCAAAGAAAATATTTGGGATCCAGGTACCTAATAGGGTGGGAAGTGCTGTGCTTGTAGCAAAGGTGAAGGAGAGTTTCATTAGGAATATATACAGGGCTCCAGTGACCACCCCGAATAATAAGTGAAGACCGATTCCCCCCCGTACTTTCCGTCCTGCAACAGCCACTCCGATCAGAGTAAGGATCAAAATGGATATGGGTTCTGCTGTCCTTCGGTG
>JABDJM010000196.1 GCA_013002475.1 Saprospiraceae bacterium
CCTGTGGAGTAAAAGGTATCTGGTTCCGGGAGAGCTATGTCAAGGGTCCCATCGAGCTGTATCGGTCCAGCACAATTGCTGACAAATTCCGGTAGGTCCGGCGGGACCATTTGCTGATCTTCAATAAAAAAGAAAAATGTGTCCCGTCGGCAGGGGGTCAGCTGAATATCGATTCCGAGGGATTCCACTCCCTCGATCAGGCCGTCCTGAAAGACTGAAATAGGAATGATTGCAAAAGTGTCAGGCGGAGAGATGGTAAAACTGGTTTGAAAAGGAGCATAGTCAATTCCCCATTCTGCTTCTCCAACAACGGAGAATGTATAATCAATCGGATTCTGACTAGGAAAAGGAATGGAAAAAACCAACGAGCCTTCTGCACATCCTTCTGCGATTATTCCATCCTGGCCAACAGTTAAAGTTTGTACCTGGGGAACACCTCCACCAAAACTTTTTCCCTCAAGAAAAATCCCTGTATCAAAAAGGTCATCCCCAACATCGGACACGATCAATTTGATGGTATAGGTCTCGCAGGGGATCACTTCTGCAAGCGCCGTAAAGACACTTAAGTGAGCATCATAAGTGGGGGTTTCACCGGCGGCAATTGAATTATAATAGACACTATAATCAAAGGCACATCCATTCCCGGGATCAAAACCATTGCTGTTGATATTATTAATGGCAACCGGCACATTGGTGAAAGTTTGTCCAGAAGGATCTATGGGGTCAGGAACAAGGGCAATATTTTTTCCACCATAATCACCACCCATCGGATCGGGTCCCCGAAGGAAAAACCCAAATACATCGTTGAAGTCCGTACAAGCATACTCCGGGTATTCTTCGGAGGCAAACACATAATTGAACCGGATGGTGTCACCGCTAGGAACAAAAGTGATCTCGTAATGAGCCTTGTCAAAAAGGGGCCCGGAGGCGATAGGGTCCAGATCCACATCAGTGGTAGGTTGGCCCCAGGCCTGTGTAGTGTTGGGTTGATTGTTCGGGTCCTGGGCAAATGTTGCCTGACCGCTGGTCATAAGTATTCCCTCACCGATCCTGATATCATCGTTACCGTTTGAAAAAAAACCCACTGCAGCATCATTCCCGAAGTACTCCACGTCAGTGATCTCAATTCCTGATCCTAGGAAGACATTGTAGATAAGTTCCTCAGGAGTGAACAAGCCCAGGTTGGCACCTTCTACCGTAATCTGACCCTTGCCAGGAATACTGGAAAGGAAGAGTGCCGATACCAAAAGGAAGAAAGCTCTGTAAGTCCTGTTCACCTTCAAGAATAAGTTTACCCGACGAAGATAAAAGATGCCTCGGTTAAACGTCAGGTGGCAATCGGTATTTCCGTAAAGTCAGGGTCAATCGTCCCCTTTTATAGGGGATTGTACCGATTGTCCTTCAAAAAAGGACCTTTATCTATTAAAAAAACTCTAAACCAGACAATCGTCTACATTTGGGAAAAATATCTAACTATTCAAGACTCTCCATATGAATAAGTTTTTCAAGACTGTTTTCGCTTCCTGCCTCGGTGCATTTTTGGCCTTCCTGGCGTTAGGTGCCCTAGTATTCTTTTTTGGTATTCGTGCAGCCATGCAGGGAGAATCGGGAAAAAAGGTGAGTGCTAACTCAGTACTCCATTTGACCCTGAAAAATCCAATTCCGGAACTGACGAATAATAGCCAGGTCCAGGGATTCGAATTGAATACGAGCCCGGTCCTTGGTTTGAGCGATCTGCTTAACGCAATTGATAAGGCAAAGGATGACAACAATATCAAGGGTATTGTTCTCGAGCCAAAATTTATGGCGATTGGACAAGCCCAGGCAAAAGTGATAGCTGAAAAGCTGAAGGACTTTTCTAATGATGGCAAATTTGTTTATGCCAACGCTGACTTCTACACTCAGGGAGCCTACTACCTGGCGAGCGGAGCCGATAAGATCTACCTGAACCCAAAGGGGTCGGTTGATCTACGAGGCTATGGTGCTCAAATTCCATTTTTTAAAGATGGATTAGATCGTCTCGGAGTAAATGCACAGGTTTTTTACGCCGGTCAGTTCAAGTCTGCAACAGAGCCCTTTAGGAGAAATGAAATAAGCGATCAAAATCGACTACAGATCCGGGAACTACTTGATGAAAGATATACCCAGCTTTTGGATATGATCAGTCAGAACCGAAATATTGAAAAGGCCCAATTGAAGCAATTAATAGATAATTATGAGATACGATGGGCTGAAGATGCGGTTACACACGGAATGGTGGACAGCCTGGTTTTTAAGGACCAATTTGAATCCATCCTTCGCAACAAGATAGGTCTTGAGGAAGATGCAAAAATAAAAATGGTCAAGCTGTCGGATTATTATAATCCTATGACGGATAAAAAATCTCAATCAGCCAAGGATAAGATCGCTGTGGTTTATGCCGAGGGTGGAATTGTTGATGGTGATGACCGACCCGGCGTTATTGAAGGAGATAAATACGCAGAAGTAATTTCAGATCTAAGAAAGGACGAGTCGATCAAAGCGATCGTACTTCGGATCAATTCTGGTGGCGGTTCTGGCTTTGCTTCAGAAAAGATTCTGAGGGAAGTGAAGGTTTGTCAGGAGAATGGAATTCCAGTAGTAGCCTCCTTTGCGGATGTAGCCGCTTCGGGAGGATATTATATTGCTACTTCAACCGATTCGATCTTTGCAGAGCCAAATAGTATTACTGGTTCCATTGGAGTCTTTGGTGTGATCCCCAGTGTTCAGAAAATGATGGCTGATAAGTTAGGTATCACTTTTGACACAGTTACCACAAGCAAGTATGCAGTAGGTTTTACGCCTTTCAGAGATTTGAATGCAGATGAAGGAAAGATCATCCAGGAATATATCGACGACTTCTATGAGGACTTTTTGGCCCATGTCGCAGAAGGTAGAAATATGACTAGAGATCAGGTTCATGAGATTGCCCAGGGTAGGGTCTGGACCGGGAATAAAGCTTTAGAAAACGGTCTAGTTGATGCCTTAGGAGGATTACCCGATGCTCTAGACGCTGCAGCAAGCCTTGCCGGCTTAAAGGATTATAAGGTCAGAGAATTCCCAAAAGTGAAAACTCCTTTCGAACAGCTTTTCGAAGAGTTGACGGGTGGGAATGCAATGGCTAAGGAAAAGATCCTACAAAGTGAATTGGGCGAAAATTTCAAGCATTATGAATGGTTGAAATCTGTCGCTGAGACCAAAGGCCCGCAAGCCCGAATCCCTTTCCTTATTGAGTAAGGAGAGGTAGTTCAAAGGTCCAAAGTCCTTGTGCTTCGGATTTAGTTTTTTCATTACTGATGAGAAAAATGCTATCGTTCAGCATGGACAATCCTTCTGCCTGAAGGTTTCTGTTTATGAAAAAGGCTTTTCCAAGTTCTTGTTGGGGAAAACCACTTCCTGTCCAGGGTATTTTCCAGACAATTGGCCTACGCACGATGGACTCCTTATAACCAAGGAGATAAAGAGTATCCCTTTTTGAAAAAGCAGCGGTAACCTTGGATTCTGTGTTTAGCGTTCCCAGGTATTTTAGTTCCTCTTTTCCTTTTTTCAGGCTACGGCTAAATACTTTGCTATCCCAATCCAGATGCTCTTTGGTGAAAAAATATAAGAGACTGTCCCTGGTAAGGATGGCTTCACAATCAGGATTTCCAAACTCTTCCGGGTATTTGAATTTCAGGTTTTTTCGAAGGGAAAAGTCGCTTGTGTCGATCATGTAAACAGACAGGTCTTTTCTCCCTCCACGATTATTTCCAATGTCTCCAATAAAAATGAATCCTTCCCCAAAAGCTATCGCTTCCCAGTCTTTGTTTTTTGCCTCAGCGATCTTTTTTGTTTGGAGGATCTCACCTGATCCGGGATCTATCTGATAAAGATTTGGAAAGCCACCCCCGTCATTAAAGGTCCACCATGTGGAATCAATTTTTAGTAGTCCGGATGTTTCCTGTAGTGCATGATCCAGCATTGCTTTCCTTTCGAGGGAATCCACTTTGGGAAGGTTCATCATGAATGGATTTCCACATCCTTGTAGAATCAGGATGCAGAGCCAGAGGAGACTATATGTGAGCGGAAAGAATCTGACGGATGGACTCATGGTATTTTTCAAAATCGGGGATATTGTTGTGCCCGGCATTTTCTATAGTGATCAACTCAGGCCCTAAAGTTGCTAATTTTTCCGCCATTCGGTATGGAATGAGCAGGTCCTTTGTCCCGTGAATTATGTAGGTGGGAAGTCTGGTCTCTGACAGATTCGCAAAATTATCTAAACGGTATTTTAATAAGTATCGAAGGGGAAACCAGCCAAAAGTGATGGAGGCCATGTCAAGCAGAGAGGTATATGGGGTCTCCAAAAGGAGAAAGGCAGCTTCCTTTTCTTTTGCCAGCCAGGAAGCCATTCCGGTTCCGAGGGATCTTCCTACCAGGCCAATTTTTGAGTTGGGATACTTTTCCAGCGCCCATTGGTATGCCAATAAGGAGTCATCCAATAGTCTTTTCTGCGACAGCTCTCCTCCACTTTTGCCATAGGTCCGGAAATCATAAATGAATACACTGTAACCCAGATCCAGAAAGGGTGCAGCTGCATGCCCCCATTTATCAAGGGCCCCTGCGTTTCCATGAAAAAACAAAATCAATCCTTTATCCTGCTCAGCTTTGAAATACAGACCATGGAGTTCATTCCCGGGACTTTTGTCAAGCCATACTTCTTCATGACCTGGAAGTAAGGGAAAGGAATAGTCAGCGTTGAGTTTTGTCGGATAGAAAATAAACTTCTTCTGCAGTAGGTAGAGGACAGTTCCTACCCCAAGAAATAAGAGCAGAGCAATCCCGATCAAGGCCCCAATTATTTTTAATCCAAGCACTGCCTAAAGGAACTAGTTTCAGGCAAATTGACCAAGTGAATATTAACAAAAGGCTGTTTTAGTGAAATAAAAATAGTTTAGGAGCTACTGTTTAGAAGCTTGCTTACTTCAGTCCTAAATTTTGGTAACTTGGCTTATCATGTCTTCCGCTAGAATCATACTTCTCATTCTGATCTTTACCTTCTTCCAGGGTTTAGCAAGCCAGGCACAGGATGCAAGATTAAACCAATTCTATGCTGCGCCGCAGTTTCTGAATCCGGCAATGACTGGAGTTTTTGATGGAAGTCTTCGCATCAATGCGAATTATCGTGAGCAATGGTCCAGCATCCTGGGAAATAACCCATTCACCACTTTGCACGCAGGTGTTGATCTTAGATTTCACTCAGTTGCCAATGACTATTTTTCTTTTGGCTTGAATTCCATGCTGGATAAAGCGGGTGATGGAAATTTCCAACATACAAAGGTTCGCTTGGGAGGATCTTACATCAAGCAAGTAGGAGGAGAGGGCTTCTCCAATAAGGGTCAGTTTTTGGTTGCAGGGGCACAATTGGGAGCAGGGCAGTACACAGTGGATTTTGACGGATTATGGGCCAGCGACCAATTTAATTCCTCTATTGGTTATCCGGACCAAGGGATTTCTTCCTCTGACCCTGCTCTAGTCGGAAAAAATGGGGACACAGATTTATT
>JABDJM010000254.1 GCA_013002475.1 Saprospiraceae bacterium
GAGCAGAAACAAAAAAGACAGGACACAAAGTCCGGCAAGGAGCCAGTAAACATTCAACCAGGCATCCCGAACGCCTTCCGTATTAAAAGCTGGAAAGAGGAAATATGCCAGGGCTATACCAAACATAAATACCCCTTCAATACTGCTCATCAGGCTATTGTGCTCCTTCTCATTATTAGTGACCAGTCCAATGGAGGAATACACCGATACCTTTATCAGAGCAAATGATACCCCTACTGCAGCGAAAAGCAATTTGGCCGCATTAAAGGAGTTGCCGAAGTACATTCCTATGCAGGCAAAGGTCACAATGGCCAAGCCGGCCAGCATTGCTTTTTTATAACCGATCCTGGGCAAAAAGGACGCAATCAGAAATGAAACTATCGCGATGGGGAGATCCTTGAAAAGCTCCAGGATACTAGCCTGCACTTCACCTACCCCATATACATTCTGAGATTTCAGCATGACTATGCCCACTGAATTCAACAGGATTGCAAAAACGAAGTAATTGATATAAAGGGAAAGCTTTATGGCTTGGCTTTTCATATATTTTTCATTTTGATCTTGGAAAGATAAAAAAGGCAATCTACTTTCCCTTTAGTGATTCACTCGAGATCTAAGCCTGAATTATCCAGTATATTAGTTCCATGTTTTTGTTTTTTGATGTTTCAGCCGCCGGGGAGGTCCGGGATTGGAAAAAGCCAGCCACGGATCCGTTCAACTGGCCACGGTTAGCTCATCTATCCTGGTTACTTTACAATAATGACCGGGAACTGGTGGACCAATCTGATGACCTGGTCAAACCTACTGGCTGGGAGTTTATGCCTGCAAAAGAAAAGTTTCATCACATAACGCATAAACAATTGACTGAGGAAGGAAAGCCAGTGAAGGAAGTACTTGAAAGATTTGGTGGGGCTGTTGAAAAGGCGACCTATGGTGTGGCCCATAATATGCATTTCAATGAAAGTGTGATCAAGTCGGAATGTTACCGACAGGACGTTAAGGAAAATATGGACACGCTGGAAAAATATTGTCTGATGCGGGAAGCTACCTGGTTTTGTAAGATCCAAGGTCGAGGTGGAAAATTCAAATGGCCAAAACTTCAGGAGATCCACGCGAAGTTATTTCAGGCAAGATATGACAAGGCAGGTCACGCCCTGGCGGATGTGTCTACTTCTGCTGTTTGTTTTTTTGGCTTAGTGGATTTGGAGGCCATCGATGTTGAATAACAAAAGAACGGTCCTCAAAATGAATCACTTCATTAGTTTCTTTACTAGATAAAACCTTTGTACTCTTGAAATCATTTCTTCTCACATTCATATTCCTTTTCCCATTATCTCTCCTAGCACAGGATCTTTTTCCTGGTGAGGGGTTCGCCTTTGATGATGAACTTGTCCCAAGGATTGACATTTTTATGTCTTCGAGTGATCTGGATGTAATGTGGGATCCGGCAAACCATCAGGATGACCTTCATTACCCGGCAAGCTTTACCATGAGCAACGGAACGGATACAGACACCCTTCTTAATGTAGGAGTCAGACTCCGCGGAAATACGTCTTTGCAATCTCAAAAAAAATCAATCAAGATCTCTTTCAACACTTTTGTGCCAGGTCGTTCCTATAAGGGTCTTGAAAAAATGAACATAAACGGGGAACACAACGACCCCTCTGTGGTCAGGTCAAAATTATGCTGGGACCTTTGCGAGGAAATGAGAATCCCTGCCTCTCGATCCAACCACGTTCGCCTTTACATTAACAGTCAGTACTATGGCCTATACATAAATGTGGAGCATATCGATGAGGAATTTGTTCAACTTCGATATGGCGGAAACGGCAATTTGTATAAATGTCTTTGGCCAGCTACCCTGGAGTATCTTGGCTCAAATCCGGACCTGTATAAACTTGAATCGGGAGATAGAAGAGTTTACGAACTAAAGACCAATACCGCCGAAGATGATTACAGTGACCTGGCTAATTTCATTGATGTTTTAAACAATACTTCCGATGCCAACCTTCAATGCGAATTGGAAAAAGTCTTTAACGTTCAAAACTATTTGAAATGCATCGCCATGGACATTCTCACGGGCAACTGGGATGGTCCTATATACAACAAGAATAATTTTTACCTGTACCATAATCCAAGAACGGAGAAGTTTGAGTACATCCCCTTTGACCTGGATAATACTTTTGGAATAAAATGGTTTGGCGAATGGACGGACAGAAATATTTATTCCTGGGCACAAGATGGAGAACCAAGACCAATCTATAATCGGATAATTCAGCATCCCACCTACAGGAAACAGTTCACTTATTACATCAATCAATTTCTTCAAAACCATTTTAACGATTCTGCTTTTTTTGCCAGGATCGACTCGCTTAAGGAGATGATCCAACCCTTTATTCCGAACGATCCATTCTATCCGCTGGACTACGGCTTCGACATTTCAGATTTCGAGAATTCCTATACCCAGGGACTGAGTACTTTTCATGTTCCGCATGGATTAAAAGAATTCATAAGCTTGCGCAGAAGTTCCGCCTTGAGCCAGGCAGAAAATACCAATGCCGCACCGATCATTAATTATGTTCAAAATAACCTTCCGAATGCTGATCAATCTGTATTAGTAACGGCCTTGGTGGAGGATGAACAAAATCCCACAGTGAACCTCAGGTATCGGATAAACGGAGGAAGTTTACAATCCGCTCAAATGTCTGACGATGGTAATCATCAGGACGGAGATGCAGATGACAACTACTACGGGGTTGTTCTTTCTCCAGTTGGCCAAAGCGGAACCTTCCAATACTATGTAGAAGCGGTCGATGACAATTCCAATACTAATAGATACCCATATTGTGAGGAACAATCTTTTACCATTTTCTCACCGAACCCTCTGACCATAAATGAGTTCATGGCCTCGAATTCCAGCACCATAGCAGATGATGCAGGAGAGTATGATGATTGGATCGAACTTTATAATAGTGGATCCACCCCCGTTAATTTAAGTGGTAAATTCCTTACCGATGACCTATCTGTTCCTAATAAATGGCCCATGCCGGATGAACAAATCCAGGCAGGTGAATTTTTACTTTTCTGGGCAGACGGTCAAACTACTCAGGGAAGCAGACACACGAATTTCAAATTAAGTTCTTCCGGAGAAGAGATCGGGATCATTGATGCAACAGGACAAGTAATTGACGCGGTTGTTTACGGGCCGCTGGGCACCAATGATGCTTTAGGTAGAATCCCCAATGGAGTTGGGCCCATGCAGGAGGTAGAACCTACGCCTGGCGCTTCCAACATGGAAATAAATAATGTGCTAGATAAGGATCCTTTTGACCTCAAATTATACCCTAATCCTAGTACTGGTTTTATTACTCTGGAAACATCTCAGCCCATGAGATCTCCGGGATCAATCCTTTTGTTTGATGCCCAGGGAACGCTGAGGCTTCAATCTGAGTATCCAGCGGGTCAGATGAAAGGGAACATAGAATTAAGCCACCTTCCTTCAGGCTTGTATTTGATAACGATCCTTTCAGAAGATGGCTTAACAAGTACCCATCGAATTATTTTTCAATAGAGCTTAGCGGAATACTCGATATCGGATTCCAGCGTATACATTCCGGCCGAAGATCGGCCCCCAAACCAAACTTGCATCAAAGTTATCCCCGTAAGGATTCTGAGCATCCAGAATGGCATCCTCTTGCCGAAAGCCCAACAGATTTTCAGAGCCCAAATAAACATCGAAACGTTCATTCCAACTCTTGCTAACCTGGGCATTCATCAAAACAAAGGAGGGAGAATATTCTTCCAATTGAAATTCTGCAGGATTCGAACCCGTGAACGGGATCCGTTTTTCACCCTGCCAGTTTAGAG
>JABDJM010000293.1 GCA_013002475.1 Saprospiraceae bacterium
GTTGTATTCTGAGCCAGAGCCTGCATTTCATCAAGGGAAATGGGAGGATATATTACTTCTCCGGGTTCTCTTACCGGGATCTCAGGTTTAGCATCTGCTACCTGGGTTTCTTTAGGCTGGCAAGAAATAAAGAAAATTGAGAAAAGCAGAAAGGGTAATAGGTGTTTCATATCCCAAAGGTATTATAAACTGTATTCTATACGAAAGGTCAACCAACGATTGACCATAGACCTTGAAACCAAAGGTGCGTCCCTTGAGTCAAAAAGCCTTGTAAGCCCTTTATTAAATCTTAAAGTGAGGGCCCAACTAGGATTGAATTGATAACCCAGACCTAAATGTAGACTCACGTCATTCTCTTTGAAGAGATCGGTTTGACCCTCAAAGTTTGAGTTTAGGGCCTTGGAGGAAAAAAGCCTTCCGTATGAGAAGCCTCCCAGGGCAAAAACCCTGAAATATTCCCCATCCTCTATGTACCAATCATAATATCGAAGAAGGACGGGCACCTGTATATAATTGACATCAATTTTCAATTGAGGGAAAGGACTCTGCCCGCCAATGAGCTCGCTTCGGCTCCCTCTTTGGCTAAAGCTCAGTTCCATACCCAAGGACATTTTTTCATGAAAATATACATCACCCCGGATACCTACATTCAATCCAACCTTATTGAAGCCCGCGAAGTCATCCCCGTCTATTTGACAAGCATTTATCCCGCCAAGCAGGGTAGCACCAAATATGCCCTGGCCAAGTAGGGAAGAACATACCCCAAGGGAAAGTGTTATAGTAAAAAGAATGATCTTATACATCCGTGGAAATAGATTTATAAAACGAAGATAGGCAAAACCCAATGCTGAGTTTGCCTGATATTTTCAGCCTTAGATAAGCCTTTATTTATCATATTTGCAGCTTAGTTCTCATCCATGAAATTCACCAAACATTCCTTAAAGAAACTGGAAACCCTACTCGCAGACATCGATTACGAGATTATCTACGGAAAGGGGAACTTCCACAGTGGTTACGCTATTGTGGAAGAGCAGCGAAAAATTGTGGTCAATCGCTATTTTGAAACAGAAGCAAGGATAAATAGTCTGCTTGACATTATCGATCAGATCCAGGTCCCGGAGGACAGCCTGGATGAAAAGCAGTTGGAGTACCTTAATGAAGTCTATCAATTTCTGGAGCAAAGGGCCAATTCACAATAAGTCAAAATCAAAAGTTTGGAAATAACGATTTTGGGGACGGGTACATCGCAAGGAGTTCCCGTCATTGGCTGTACCTGTGATGTTTGTCTGTCTGCAGATCCAAAGGACAAAAGGCTTAGATGTTCAATCTATATCAAAAATGAAGAAGAAGCCTTTGTGGTCGATGTCGGCCCGGATTTTCGACAGCAGATCCTGAGGGAAAAGATCAACCTGATGGACGCCGTTTTGATCACCCATGAGCACAATGACCATGTTATCGGGATGGATGATCTACGCCCCTTCAATTTCATGCACAAAAAGGATATGCCGATCTATTGCACCACTCAGGTACAGAAACAAATTAAAGAGCGATTCGCTTATGCTTTTGAGTACAACCCCTATCCTGGTGCACCTCGCTTCAAGCTCAAGGATCTTGATCCTGTAAAATCTCTCCAACTTGGATCTTTTTCCATACTTCCGATTCCTGTTTTTCACGGCGGCTTGCCTGTTCTGGGATTCAGGGTTGCAGACTTCACCTATATAACCGATGCCAATGAGATCCCTGATTCTTCCATGGAATTGATCGAGGGTACAAAAACCCTGGTATTGAATGCCTTGCACCATCGTCCCCACCATTCGCATTTCAACCTTGAGCAGGCTCTGGCGATGGTGGAGAAGATAAACCCTGAGAGAACTTTTTTAACACATATAAGCCACTATATGGGCAAGGCTGAAGAGATCAACCCAAGCCTTCCTGATAACGTTCAATTGGCCTACGATGGCCAGAAAATATCCCTTTAATGGCCAATCGTTTGCAATTTGAATCCAGTCCTTATCTACTACAACATGCAAATAATCCGGTGGACTGGTATCCATGGGGTGATGAAGCCCTGAACCTTGCCAAAGAAAAAAATCTGCCAATATTAGTGAGCATTGGATACGCCACCTGCCATTGGTGCCACGTGATGGAAAGGGAAAGCTTCGAGGATAATGAGGTGGCTGCCTTCATGAACGAGCACTTCGTGAACATCAAAGTTGATAGAGAAGAAAGACCAGATCTGGATCAGATCTATATGAATGCCTGCCAAATAATTAATGGTTCAGGGGGATGGCCATTAAACTGTTTTTTGCTGCCCGATGGGAGACCCTTTTATGCCAATACCTATTTCCCCCCCAAGTCTGGATATCGCCGACCATCCTGGAGGCAAGTATTGGAAAACATATCCAGAAACTTTCACGAAAAACCGGAGGTGGTTCAAACCCAGGCAGAGAAATTAATGGAGATCATTTCAGGGGATTCGGCACTTGGGTCGATAAAGTCCGGCGGACTTTCATCTGGAACAGATCTACCCAGGGAGTACTTTGACACCGCCTTTGACAAAATGAAACTTCGGTTTGACCGGATTTATGGAGGCTTTGGTACCGCCCCTAAATTTCCTGGTACCCATTCATTGACTTTTCTTCTTCGATACGGCCTCCAATTTTCTAATGAAGAGGCTATTTCACATGTCCGAAAAAGCATAATGGCTTTGGTCCGTGGAGGCATCTTTGATCACCTTGGCGGCGGCTTTGCCAGGTATACTGTCGATCAGGCCTGGGTAGTGCCTCATTTCGAAAAAATGCTTTATGACAATGGTCTGATCTTGGGCTTAATAGGAACTTATTTGTCCTATTTTCCTGAGGAAGAAGAGATGGTTGATGCCTGGAAAAAAACGTATACCTGGCTTTATCGTGAGATGTTGGGAGACCAGCTTTTTTATTCTGCAATAGATGCAGATAGTGAAGGGGAAGAAGGAAGATTTTATGTTTGGGATTACTCGGAATTAACTGACAACATTTCTTCAGAAGACCAGGCGAAATTTGATCTGGTGTATAATATCAAGGCCGAGGGTAATTGGGAGGGGAAAAATATTCTTAACCGCATAAGTGCCTGGGAGGATATTGCAAGACGGGTCGAACTTCAGGGACCGGAACTCAGGGATTCAATTGAAGAAATTGGAGACAGACTGCTAGCACTACGGGAAAAACGTATTAGGCCTATTACTGACGATAAGCAGATCCTTGCATGGAATGGACTTCTATTGTCTGGCATCCTTAAGGGCGCTCATCTGTTAACAGAAGAACAACTCAACCAAACTCGGCTTCTTTTTGAAAAGGTTCGAGAATTTTTCCCGAACAAGGATAGAACACAGTTACACCGGTTAGTAAAAGAGGGTAGTGCGAAACAAGTAGGATTCCTGGAGGATTTTGCATTCTTTATTAATGCTCTTTTAGATGCTTATGAAGTATTTTGGGATACAGAGTTATTAAAAGAAGCAAAGCACTGGATGGAAATTGCCTGGGATCTTTTCCATGATTCTGAACATCCTTTGTTCTTTTTTAGTCAGGGTGATCAGGCAAATTTGATCCACCGGGCCAAGGAATTTGAAGACGGAGCTCTTCCAAGCGCTAACGGGGTCATGGCTAGATCGCTATATCGTCTGGGGCTCCTATTTGATAAGCCAGAGTGGAGAGAGAAATCCGAACATATGCTTGAGCATCTTAAATCTATGATCAGAGACCATCCTCTTTCTTCGGGGCTTTGGCTTGATTCGGCTTTGCATTGGAATCATGGGGATGTAGAAATTGCAATTGTTGGTAAGGAGGCGGTCACTTGGGCAAAAAGTATTTTAAGATATTTGAAACTAAGGCCTGTGATCATGGTAAACACTGAAAGAGATGATTCCTTTCCATTGCTGGAGGGAAGAGGGGTTGAAGGAAGCACCCTAATCTATATTTGCAAAAACTACGCATGTCACAAACCGGCTGAAAATGTGAAAGAAGCGGTGCAATTATTGTCTCATATTTAAGTTACTATATTGCTCCCTATAACTAAAAACGAACCTAGAATAAGGTTGAAGAAATATACCCTGCCCCTTATTATTCTTCTGTTTCCCCTGGTAATCATTGCCCAGCAAAAAGAGCATTACAGCATGTATATGTTAAACACCCCCGCTTTCAATCCGGGTGTAGTTGGCATGTCGGGTACCTTAGAAGGTACACTGGTATACAGAGATCAATGGGCAGGATTGGAAGGAGCTCCCCGACAGGCAAATTTTAATATGCAAATGCCATTTATGTTGATCGGTGGTGGGATCGGCTTTGATCTGAATTCGGATAACAGAGGTGCCACCCAGGATCTTTCAGCAGGGCTAAGCTATTCCTATTTATTAAGAATAAACCAGGAAAACAGATTAGGCCTTGGGCTTCGGGCTGGGTTTTACCAAAGAAGTCTTGATGGTTCAAAGCTCCGTGCTCCTGAGGGTTCTTATGAGCTTGGAATAAACCATAATGATCCTCTACTTCCTGAGATCAGCGTTTCAGGTTTGTCCCCTTTGGTGGATGCAGGGATCTATTGGATCAATTCCAACTTCGAATTCGGAGTGTCGGCTCAAAACCTGATTCCAAATGGCCCACAACTGGATATAAACGGGACAACCACATTAGAATATCAGCAAGAGGTAAATGTGACAGCTTTTGGACAGACCTCATTTGAAATAGGAAGCTCCATATCTGTCAAACCAAGCGTCCTTGTCCGTACTGCTTTCGTTGAGACAGAAACACATGTGAGTATTTCGGGATATTATGAGGATTTTCTTATGCTTGGAGTCAGTTACCGTGGGTTAGAAGCAAATACTCAGGATGCAATTTCTATCTTGGGAGGAGTTCAGATCAATGACAAGCTATTTTTGGCCTATTCCTATGATCTAACCCTTTCGGATCTGGCCCTTGTAAGCAATGGATCTCATGAAATATTGCTTAGCTATAACCTGGGAAGACCCATTGGTCAGGGGAGGCCACCAAAGGTGATTTATAATCCAAGATTTTAGCATTTCTTGGAATGGAATTTGAGTTAAGGGAGCATATCCTATACTATAGCGAAAAAGCGGACGTTTGATAAACACTCAAAAGACCAGAAAAGCCAATATTTACGGCGTTTTTTAATCTTTTGATAAGTAGAGAATTCAAGGTATATTTACCGTCGCTTTAGGCGGAGCAAGTCTTCATTAGGAGAAAAACTCGGGTGTAAACATGAAAAATCTATTGAAAGCTATTACAGTTCTGGCTGTTTTCATTGTATTGCTGTCTTCCTGCGGGACACAGCAAAATGGCCAGCTGATCGGCGTGTTGGAAAGACCAACTTGGAAAGGGATCAACCCATATGGAATGGTGTACATTCCATCAGGAACCCTTCATATTGGTCCAAATGACCAGGATATTACCAGCACATTTATTCAAAGGCCGAAATCCATTTCTATCCAGGGCTTCTACATGGATGACACGGAGATCACCAATAATGAATACCGACAATTTGTGAATTGGGTAAGAGATTCAATCGCTCATACATTACTAGGAAATCTTTATGAAGATGAATATGGTAATGAATTGGTAGACTGGAGCTACTACATTGATTGGTCTGATGAGACTTTGGAGGAAATGTTCTATCAGGGAGATGATCAATTTTCAGGAAAGAAGGAAATGGATGTCTCTCAAATGAATTACGAATACGAGTGGCTTGATTGGCAGGCTGCAGCGCACAAGAAAAACGTTTCTCGAGGATCCCTTATCAAGCGTAATACTGTAAATATTTACCCTGACACCCTAGTATGGGTTAGAGACTTTGCTTACTCCTATAATGAGCCATATACCCGAAATTATTTTTGGCACCCAGCCTTTGATGATTATCCGGTAGTAGGTATTGATTGGGAAACTGCTAATGCTTTTACTTATTGGAGAACAAAACTTTGGAATGCCTATCAGGCTAATGGAGTTAACACAGAGGAGTTTAGATTGCCTACCGAGCATGAGTGGGAGTATGCAGCCCGAGGAGGTCATGATCTAGCACCTTATCCATGGGGAGGACCCTATATCAGAAATACCAAAGGATGTTTGTTGGCAAACTTTAAACCCGGCCGAGGAAATTATCCTGAAGACGGGGGACAGTATACAGTTAAAGCAGACGCATATTTCCCAAATGATTATGGGCTTTATAATATGTCAGGAAATGTGGCAGAATGGACTTCTACTGCTTATCATGAGAATGCCTACTCGTTCTTACATGATTTAAATCCTGACTTACGCTACGATGCAACTGAAAACGACAGCGAAGCACAAAAAAGGAAAACGATTAGGGGCGGATCCTGGAAGGATATCGCTTACTTTTTGCAGAATGGTACCAGGCACTGGGAATACCAAGACACTACTAAGTCTTATATAGGTTTCCGATGTGCACTTACCTTCTTGGGTCGATCGGTCAACGACTTTAACTAGACCTGATAACAAGGGGAACATTAACTGTTCCCCTTGTTATTTGAGTTTTCCAATTACCATGATAATAAACTGAACCTTCACTTTAACTTCTGCCAAAGGGCAGGTATAACGAATTTGGTTTTTGACTGTTTGTAACTTTTGGAACTTACTTCGTTATGATAAATGTGGTACGGTTATTTATAATAGATAACAACCTACTAACTTCAAATTCATTAACCTATTAAAAGTTCGAAGAAATGGCATTTTACAAGTCTTCTTGGTTCAAGTATTTAAAGAATCTCATTATCGGGGTCGGAGCAGCGATCGTAATGCTTGGAGCACTTTTCAAAATCCAATCCTGGGAAGGTGGTGGTCTTATGTTGACCATTGGTCTGTGTACTGAAGCTTTCCTTTTTACCCTTTTAGGTTTATTACCTCCAGAAAAAGATTATTACTGGGAAAAACTATATCCCGGTCTTGAAAAATACGATTCCACTATCGCACCAATTACGGAAGGTGAGGCAGTTGCAGCTATCAATGGAGAAGTTGTTGAACAACAACTTGGTGGTATGCTTAATGAACTTCAAAGTATGTCCAAATCCCTTGGGTCTTTAAAAGCCCTTCAGGAAGTTGATTTCGCTGGTACTTCTGAGCAAGTGGCCGCTATGAGTAATTTTTATACTCGTATGAATGAAGCAATGGGCAACCTTAGCGATTCTTTGGAGGATACAGTTGCTTATAAAGACCAATTGGCAGCCTTGAACAAAAACCTTGGATCATTGAATAATGTCTACGGAAATGTTCTTACTGCAATGTCTAACATAGGCGGAAATAACTAATTCCTGTTATCGTAGTTTTTCATTTTAAAAAAAGAAGATAATGTCAATTCCTAAGGAACCGCGGCAGCTGATGATCAACCTGATGTACCTGGTACTCACAGCGATGCTTGCATTGAACGTGTCCGCGGAAATATTTAATGCCTTTAAAATTGTTGACAAGGGTCTAAAGGAATCTAATAAGTCTTTGGATGCAGCAAATGCACCTTTGGCCGTTCAGATCCAAACTCTTGCCAAGAAAAAAGAGGTTTTACAAACCTATGCTGATAGAGCAACGCCGGTTACACAGCTGTCTAAAGAGTTCGTTGATTATATCGACGGCATTTGGCAACAACTGGAAGCTGGTTCTGTATCTGAGGGTAAAGCCCCAAGGTATCCTCTGGATCATGAAAAGTATCCGGGAGATCTTGTATCAAAGAAAAACAAGGATGTCACTACCAGGCTTCTTGTAGATGATGGAGTGGGAGAAGAGCTAAAAGCAAAAATCATGGATACCCGTGAGCAATTTCTGGCCTTTTTTGATTCTACCGACGTAGCCAATGAAGCTGGTAATATTTCCATGGAAGTCGATGATAAATCATGGAGAGCCAAAAAGGATAAGCCTTCTTGGTCTGCTTTCAACTTTAAGCAAATGCCGCTTGGAGCACTGGAGCCTATGTTTACCAAATATAAGAACGATGCAAAGGCTTCTGAATCAGCCGTCTTGAATTACCTGCTTGGAAAAGTAGGTGGAGAAGACATCGTTTTGGATAAATTTCAGGTTGTTTCCTCTCCTAAGAAATCATATATCATTGAAGGAGAGCCTTTTGAAACAGAAATTTTCCTTTCTGCTTCTGCAGGGTCTTCCAATACGGGTGTATCGATTTCAGTAAATGGCAGAGGGGTAGCGGCAAGAGATGGTGTTGCAAAATATACAACAACCGCTTCTGGAACAGGAGTCAAAAATTATTCTGCAGCCATTACCGTGACTAATCCGGTTACCAATGAAGTGAACACCTACAAAGGTACTTTCGAGTATGAAGTAGGTCGTCGTTCTGTTGCTGTATCTGCTGATAAAATGAACGTATTCTATATCGGAGTTGATAATCCGGTATCTGTTTCTGCTGCTGGTATTTCAAGTAACGAACTTAAGGTTACCGGAAAGAATGTTACTCTTAAGCAAGCTGGTAAAGGAAAATGGATCGCAACAGGTTCCAGACCTTCCAATGATGCAGGAATTACTGTTTCAGGTGGTGGCTTGAAATCTACCACTTTCCCCTTCCGTGTCAAAAGGATCCCTGATCCTGTGGCAAGACTTTCTAAAAGTTCTGGTGGAACTATGGGTAACGGAGAGTTTAAAGCTCAGGGAGGTGTAGGTGCTTTTCTTGACAACTTTGACTTCGATGCAAAGTGCCGAATCATGGGTTACAGCCTTGTTAGGGTACCAAAAAGACAGGATGCAGTTGAATCTGTTAACCCTGGTGCAAAATACAATGACAAATCCCGTCGTTTGGTCAATGCTGCTAGTCCCGGAGATGTGTATTTCTTCCAAAACGTGAAGTCAAAATGCCCCGGGGACAGTGCTGGTCGAAAGATCAACGATATGGTATTTAAGATTAAATAGTTAGTTAGTTAAAAGAACGTCATGAAGATCATTTTGAAGTTTTGTTTTGTTTTCCTCCTTGGCGCATTATATGTAGCCAGCCCACTAATGGCGCAGGTTCCGGAAACCATGCAAACTGAAACAAGCGAACCTGATGATGACCGTCCGTTGGATGATATCGTAGAAAAAAGGATCATCGATGATCGAAGAGTCCTTGCCTATCAGCCATTGCGAGAGGCCGACATTTTTTGGGAAAAAAGGATCTGGAGAATCGTTGATATCAGAGAGAAGATGAATCTTCCTTTTGCATATCCCGAAATGCCATTCTTCTCAATATTAATGGATGCCGCAATCAATGGAGATATAACCGTTTATTCAGCTGAGGACGATAAGTTTTCTTCTAAGCTGGATGCAAGTGAGGTATCCACTATGGGTGCCAGTGTCGATACGGTTACAACCTTTGATCCGGATACCTATGAGGAGACAATCCAGGTGGTTCGGAATGAATTGAATCCGGAGGATATCAAACGTTTTCGAATCAAGGAAGTTTGGTTCTTCGATGAAGAAACCAGTACGCTTCAGGTTCGGATCCTGGGAATCGCTCCACTTCAGGATGTGAAAGATGACAATGGCAATTTCCTTTATGAGCTTCCGATGTTCTGGGTGTATTATCCTGAAACAAGAGAAGTTTTGGCCAGGCACAAAGTTTTCATGGAAAATAATGATGCCAGTCCAATTACTTGGGAAGACTTAATGGAAATGCGATTTTTCTCTAGCTATATCTATAAAGAATCCAATGTTTACGATCGCCGTTTGAAAGACTATCTAGTTGGAGTTGATCTCCTTCTAGAGGCTGACAAGATCAAACAGGAGATCTTCAATTTCGAGCATGACCTTTGGTCATACTAATAGGACATTAATGAATTATCTAAACCCCGGTTGCATTTGCACCGGGGTTTTTTTATTTCCGCCACCGAAACAACCATCCTAAGAATAAATTTGTTTATCCTAGTAATTCATGGCGCTAGAGAAGGAAAAAACAAGCTTCAAAGAACAATTTTCAGCTCTCAAGAACCTACCCAGGTTTTTGAAGATGGTATGGGCTACAAGCCAGGGACTGGCTTTTTCCAATATTATCTTAAGGGTTTTCAAAGCGGCCATTCCCCTTGCAACTCTATATGTCGGTAAGATCATTATTGATGAGATCATTGCAGCTATTGGACAGGAGGATTACTCCCTTCA
>JABDJM010000318.1 GCA_013002475.1 Saprospiraceae bacterium
TTCAGCAAAAGAAATTTCTGAGAACTGGGAGCAGCCCTGGGGAGAACAAAGAACTGTGTCAAATAATTGTAGCGAGTTAATAGTCCACCTGCAAGAGGAAAGTGCACCCCACCGAAAAATGAATATCCAATTCCGGGTATTCGATGACGGTGTAGGGTTTAGGTATGCACTTCTGGCCCAAGAAGAAATAGACTCAGTAGCTATTCTGGATGAGAAAACTGAGTTTCGATTAACGGGTGATCATACGGCCTGGTGGATCCCAGGAGATTGGGATATCTACGAGCATCTGTATAATACAAGCAGGGTTTCTGAGATCGATGCCCTTTCAAAAAGCGGTCACCCCAATCTTGCCCAGACAACCATTCCTCATAATGCTGTAAACACGCCTGTCACTATGCGCACACAGTCAGGTTTACACATTGCTATTCACGAGGCAAATTTGACAGACTATGCAGGGATGACCTTAAAGGTTGACCCTGAAAAACTAATACTAACCAGCGGACTTGTGGGTTCCGGGAATCAGGATTACAAAGTTAAAAGGGCCCTCCCGTTTACCACGCCTTGGAGGACCATACAAATCGGTGAAAAAGCAGGGGATCTTATTGAATCCACCATGATCCTAAATCTTAATGAGCCCAACAAACTAGGAGACGTAAGTTGGTTTGAACCAAAAAAGTACATAGGTATTTGGTGGGAAATGCATGTTGATAAGGCCTCCTGGGATTTTGGTATGACTCAGGACAAAAATGGTAAATGGATTGATACCGGAAAAGCTCATGGACGACATGGCGCCACTACCCAAAACACAAAACGATACATTGACTTTGCTTCAGCAAATGACATAAAAGGCGTGCTGGTTGAAGGCTGGAATACTGGCTGGGAAAAGTGGATAGGCTTTGATGATCGCGAAGGAGTGTTTGATTTTGTAACCCCCTATCCGGATTATGATCTCGAGGAGCTTTCCCGATACGGAAAAGAAAAGGGAGTAGAGATCGTCATGCATCATGAGACCTCGGCGGCGCCCCGGACTTACGAGAAGCAACTGGACACCGCCTATGCCCTTATGCAAAGGCTGGGAATACACTCAGTGAAAACCGGGTATGTAGGAAAGATCATTCCCGAGGGAGAATATCACCACGGACAATGGATGGTCAACCATTATCGAAAAGCATTGGAAACGGCAGCCAAATATCAGGTGGCCATTAATGCACACGAACCAATAAAGGCAACCGGGATCCGTAGGACCTACCCAAATGCGATTTCCAGAGAGGGCTTGCGTGGCCAGGAGTTCAATGCCTGGGCTTCAGACGGAGGAAACCCGCCTGAGCACCTGCCCATCGTTGCCTTTACACGTATGCTGGCGGGACCGATCGATTTCACGCCCGGTGTTTTTGACATCGCTCTCCCTACAAAACCAAACAACCAGATCAATACTACGCTTGCTCAACAATTGGCGCTTTACGTAGTTATCTACAGTCCTATACAAATGGCTTGTGACCCCCCGGAGAATTATGAAAATCAACCCGCATTCCAATTTATTAGAGATGTTGGAGTTGATTGGGAGCAGACGAAAGTGCTAAATGGGGAGGTTGGAGATTTCGTTACTATCGCCAGGGAAGAAAGAGCTACAGGTAATTGGTTTGTAGGAGGTATAACCGATGAGGTGGCCCGGAAAACGGAATTGAATTTTGATTTCCTTGAGGAAGGAGCTAGCTATTCAAGTATCATTTACAAGGACGGACCTGGAGCTGATTATCAGAAGAACCCTACTTCCATCTCCATTGAAGAAGTAGATCTGAAAAAAGGCTCCAATCTAATTGTGGATCTCGCAAGTGGTGGTGGATTTGCTATCAGCTTGATCAAGGCAAAATAGGAATGCTACATTTTACCAAGGGTTTTCAAGGTCCTCAAGCTTGAAGGTTTTGTCAACTACCTTATAATTGGACTCTCCCCTGCTTGACTTCTCTGATTTCCTTTTTGAAAAAACCCTCCTTACCACGGATAGAGGAAAGAGAAGTAGGTAAAAGATCGCTGTCAATACCAGGGTGTTCACAATTTTGCTGATTTTCAATGTCACCTTTTCCCATCCTGAGACCAATGGTTTTCCAGTAATCGGTATTATCAATAGAAACAACAAGAGAGGCAACAAGTACAGCAGAAATGGTTGTTTGAAGAACCAATACAACATGCCTACCAGAGTTAGCAAGCCAAGGCTGTGAATGATATATTTTTTGTTTCCCCAGATCATCAGAAAATTGAATAAATAAATGCACCTGCACCTGATCCCCCTGCGATGATCAGAATCCCTGCTATCAACAAAGCAATGATCAATGGAGCCAGCCAATACTTTTTGCGGTCCTTAATGAACTGATATAGGTCTTTAATTAATTCCATTCTTTACTAAAGATCGTGTTTTTAATAACTAAATAATCTAATTGCGACTCAGCAAAAATTGTAAGTGCCTCTTCAGCACCACACGCTATTGGTTGATCCTTTCCATTTAGGCTAGTGTTCAGTAAAACAGAACAACCAGTAGTCTCCTTGAACACTTTCAAAAGCATGAAGAGCTTTTCATTTTGTTCCTGATTTACAGTTTGGACCCGGGCGGACCCATCTACATGGGTCACTGCCGGGATAGATTGATCAATGACAGGAAAAGTAACCAACATAAAGGGCGAAGCTTTGACTTCCCCCGTATCGAAATACTTATGGGCATCTTCCTCAAGCACTACTGGAGCAAAGGGTCGAAACTCCTCTCTGTTTTTCACTTTCAAATTTATGCGATCCTGCATCCAATCTTTCCTGGGATCAGCCAAAATACTTCTGTTGCCTAATGCTCGCGGCCCGAATTCCATCCGGCCCTGAACCCAGCCAATCACTTTGCCCTGGCTTAAAAGCGAGGAAACTTCTTCGCACAAAAGATCAAAGTCCGAAAAAGTATTTTCCTTAAAGGAATGTGCTTTTTCTTTTTGTCCGGCACCTGGATTTGGCCCCAGATATACGCTACTGAAAGTCTTCTTTCTCTCAGCCTCAGGCCTGGATAAATGATAATAGGCGAGCGCAGCTCCTATTGCTCCGCCAGCATCCCCGGCGGCCGGCTGAATGTAAATACTTTCAAACAAGCCGCTTCGCACGAGCACTCCGTTGGCTACGCAGTTCAGGGCCACTCCACCTGCCAAACATATTTTTGTGCAATCTGTCAATCGCTTGCCCTCCGTGGCGATTTTTAGAAATATCTCTTCCGTAACTACCTGAATTGCTTTTGCCAGATTCTGATGTTTTGAGCTAATAGCCTCGCCTTTTATCCTGCGTTTGATCCCAAACAGATTTTCCCAATGCTTGTCTTTTGTCATCCTCAAGCCTGTCAGGAATCCAAAATACTTTCGGTTCAACTTAAAGGAACCATCGTCATGGATTTGTATCAGAGACTCCTTTATCTTCCAGTAATAGTCCTTGAACCCTTTAGATTTGGAATCACCATAACTTGAAAGGCCCATTACTTTATACTCCCCGGAATTGATCCTGAATCCCAAATAATAAGTGAAGGCAGCATACAGTAAACCCAGACTATCTGGAAATGCCATCGTCCTGAGTTGGGTGATCGAGTTTCCTTTACCAACGGCTAAGGATGTGGTGGTGTACTCTCCCACTCCATCTACTGTAAGGATCAAAGCTTCGTCAAAACCGGATGGATAATAAGCACTGGCAGCATGTGAAAGATGGTGTTCCGGAAAGTAAATTTTAGGCAACCTTCCGTTGCCCTCCATCATGGGAAGAAGGCCCTGACGAATCGTTCTTTTTATGTACAGCTTATCCTTTATCCAAATAGGCATAGACTTCAGAAAGGAGACCAAGCCTTTGGGGGCCTGAGACAGATATGTTTCCAGGATCCTTTCGAACTTTAGGAAAGGTTTGTCATAAAAGACTATTGCTTTCAACTCAGATAATTCCGTCTTTGATTCCTTAAGACAAAATTGTATTGCCGAAGAAGGGAAAGCAGCATCATTCTTGATTCCCGAAAATCTCTCTTCCTGAGCTGCCAGGACCACCCGACCGTCCTCGATAATGACAGCTGCTGAATCATGATAAAAGGCGGAAATCCCCAATACTTTCATTGGCTAGCATTATGTTTTGAAATGTGTTTGCTATCCAATAAATAGGAGCTAATCAATTCTCCATAAAATTTATGAGCTTTTGAGTTTGGATGAGAATCATAGGGCAGCAAGTTGTATGTAGGATCGGTAATGTCAAGTGAAGCATTTAAAAATTGGATATCTATGTCTTGGCAAAATTCTTCTAGGTTTTCGCAAGACTCACTTGCATCTAAACATACAAGAAGAAACGAAACTCCATTGGCGGAACACAAATTTTGGATCTCAACCAAGATACTCTCGGTTAATCTATACTTATCTGTGAAACCATAAATGATATTGCTTATTGCATTCTCAAACCGATTAAACAAAACAGAGTAACTGCTCAGCTTCGATCTGGTTCTGAAGTCCTTTAAAGACAAGAAATCTATCTGGAGCTCGCTTCCCTCCTCCTTTGCATATGGAAATCTCGCCGCATTTCGAGCAAGGGTTTCTCCAGGAAAAAAAGATTCTCTCCAATACTTTTGTTGATTTCCAGAAAGCTGATTTCGTGCCTCATGGTAGGAAGTGTATCCCAGGATAGCATACTCCGGAATTTCTCCTGCCTCAAAATTAGCCTTCAATTGTAAAAGACTATGAACAGTCCCATATGCGGGAGCTGCATAGTTTTTCGTGGAAATTGATGGGATAGAGTTTTGCACCATGAAGGGAAAGGTTTCCTCATCATCAACACCCATCCCATAGGTAAAGGAGCAGCCATAGAAATGAACTACTTGACCCTTGTCCGATTGTTCAATGGAAGTTGCTCTTGTCGAATCTCCAAGATGTGTCGCCCTGTAGTTAGTCCAGAATTAATGGTGACGTCAAAGGTCCCCGGATTCAAGGCCAGCCCATAGTTAGAATGGTAAAGGAATGCATTGGAGGGATTAGACTCAATATCTGTCTTTATGACCTGATGTGGTTCAAACCCGGCGAGCCTCAGCACAGCTTCTACGAGGGACAGAGTAATGATTATGGTAAGGCCTGTACGCCCAATTCTCTTGATCATAAATCCTCCATAAGGTATGGACAAGTTGTGAATAAAGGTTTTCAAACTCCAGATATTGAAGAAAAAAACCTTCAAACCCATATATCTTTGTCGACAAATTTCGAGCAAATGAATCATAGCCAGGAATTAACCAAACGCTGCAGAGAAGTCTTTTTGGATGGAAAATTTATCGCTCTAACTAATTACAAGGAATTGATCCAGGACCTGGATTGGAAGCAGGCTACGCAGAAGGTTTCAAACTTCAACACAATTGGCTTGCTTGTTTTTCACATTAACTATTACCTGAACGGTGTGAACAAAGTTTTTGAAGGAGGTGATCTCTTGATAAAAGATAAATTCAGCTTCGATATGTCCCCAATCACATCTGAAACGGACTGGAAAAAAATGAGGACAGAATTCTTGTCAAATGCGGAAGTATTCTGTAATCATGTAGATAAGCTTCCTGAGGAGAAGTTGGATGATGTATTCGTCAAAGAAGCTTACGGAACCTACCGAAGGAATATTAACGGTATGATCGAACATGCCTATTATCATATGGGGCAGATCTCTTTGCTAAGAAAAGCTGTCCTTAGTTAGGGGGTTTGAGACTGGTTCGTTTGAATCTTTGTGGCTGACCATTTGTAATTCTTAGGATAAAAATAACGCTCCTCTGGAGCTTGACTTCCCATTTAACAATTTCTAGAAAATTTCGCCCCTCTGGGGCTTCAGTTGACGGACCTAAACTTCTAGTTTATTTGGCTTCGCGTTACTTTGTGGCTTTGTGGCAAAAAAGAAAAAAGAAACTAATCCATGCTATTGATCCATTCACTGATCAGTTCAACGCCTTCCTTGTGTACCATAGCCCGTCCGATCTCAGGCATCATGACTCCAACCTGCTCGGATTTCATACGATGAATGAAGATGGAAGAATCTGCCTTACCAGGTTGTATACCATAAGTGAATGATCCGGCGCCAAATCCCGCCGCAACCGGGGTTTTATAAACGCCCCATCTGGTTGGGTCCTTTTCTTCATAAGTCAAAAACAGTCCACTGGAACTCGCTGGTCCCTTTGGAGAATGGCAGTGGGCACAATTGATATCCAGGTAAGCTTTGGACCTTAGACCCAGGGAAGAAGTTTTATCCTCGTAGTCAACCATGCAGGATTCCAGATCAGCCTGATCGAAAGATTCCAAATATCCTGCTTCCCTCCATTTAGTTAGTTGGTTTTTCATTTCTCCGTTGCCATAATCAAAAGCGAAATTCAGATTGCGAACTTTTGGTCCGATGGGTACCAACTTCTCCCCCTGATTGTGGCAGCTTTTGCACTGATTTTTATTCGGCTGAATGTATTCAATGGAGTGTTTAGTACCATACGTTTCAGTGAAAGTCACAGGGATAGTAGCCCCAACGATCTCATATTTTGCCTCCGTTTGCTTGTCATTCCACAGGTAGGCAAAAGCGTTCCACTCCCCTTCCATTTTGATCAGCAGCCTGGTTTCGATGATCCTTTGTTTTTCATTCTCTGATTGAGAGTAATAAAAGTTTTTGATCAGGATACTTTTATCGGGAAAGGCTAAATGGTGATAGCCGGTATCCAGGATGCTGGCAGAGGCCCCTTCCGGCATCCAGACAAATCGGCTCTTCTCGGCATGGTCTGAAAACAGCTCGGAGGCCGGACGATAGGGAAGCACTCCCGGGCTGGGCATCAATTTATTTTGTTCACCCTTAAAGAATCCATAGTCGGAAAGATGTTCGAAGGGGACCTTGGAGAAATCAATACCGGAAGGATGCATTTTCCCAGTGCTGCAGGAGAATAGGTATAAGCCTACAAGTCCACTCATTACAACCAGTATCCAAAGCTTTTGCATCCTTAAAGGGTCTTCAATTCTTCAACATCGGTTTGAACTGTGTAGTCACAAACAAATGGATTGTAATCACTAAAGGCTTTAATATCATCCTCACCTCCATAAAGATCATACAAAGTAAAATGCAGATCCTCTATTCCCTTCTCCTGAATGCAAATATTCATGGGATTTGAGGACAGCTCTGCTCCCTTGGATTTATCCCAAAAACCATCGTAAATAATGTCCTGAGTTTTGCCGATACCATGCGCATTTTTGGCAGCGATCAACTTCCCCAGATCCTTACTCAAGTCCGGTGGGGCCAGCGGTCTTTTATACTCGTTATCATGTATGGAAATGTCCGATGAAAAAGGCGACCAATCTGGGGCTTCGCTTGGAAAGCCAGTGATATGGTAATTCGCCACAGCTACGCCAACCGTCTTGTTATCCAGGATCTTATTTCCAAAGATCTCAACCTCCTTGGCAGCCAAAAGAATGATCCCGGAGCCGGGAGGGATCATGGTTACCGTATTTCCGTTTGGACTTTCATTTAAAGGGATGGCAAAATTCTTATGGTTGTTTTCCAAAACCTCATTATTGTATACCCTGGTTCTGGCACCATCTGCTTTTGGAAGGTTTGGAAGGTTAAAAACCAGTATGCCCCCCGCATTGTCATACACCTTATTATCATAAACCTCAGCATTCGAGCAATTCTCAATTTCAATTCCCGCGACGTTACCATAAGCTTCGCAGTTACGGACAATTATGTTTTCTGATTGTCCCACATAAATGCCGGCATCCCGGGAATGAGAAGCGTGGCTTTCTTCGATCAACACATTGGTGCATTGCACCGGGTAAAGAGCATAAGTGCCATTCTTGGATTTATCTCCATTGGTCCAGGTAGCATTTATCCTTCTAAAAGTGATCCCGTTACAGTTTTGAGTTTTTATTCCATCTCCCGGAGCATCATACACTGAAAAGTCCTCCAACAAAATGTCATTCCCAACAATTTTTACACCCTCGCCACCTGCTTTAAGGCCTTTAAAGGAGAGTACTGTTTTATCCATACCCTTTCCCTTGATGGTGAGGCCCTGAAGATTATCTATGATCAACTGAGTCTCAAATTCAAAATGACCAGTGGGAAGTTCAATAACAGTACTATCCTCTGCTAAAATGAATTGCTCAATGATTTTCTTGACCTGGTCTGGAGATCCAATCTTAAGGTCCTTTGTTGCTATTGAGCTTGGATCAGATGAATTTTTACAGCCCACCAGAGTACCTGCCAGTATTAAAGCCAAAAAGATTATTCGAAACATATTCTATTATCTGTTTTTAATAACAACTAAAGGTAATAATTAAGAAAGCCTGAAAGTAACAGGCTCTTTTCAATTTCAATTATGAACCGATATTCTTTATTCCAGGTTAATGAAATTCACAGCAATCCTGATTCTGTTCAAGCAATATTAAAGTATATTCGTTTGGCATACTTTTGAACGAAAAACAAAATCCACCTAACCAATGCTAAACCCGATCAGGCCCTTTATTGCATTTCTTTTTATTCTTGGTTTTTCCTCCTACTCCTTTTCTCAATACTGCACCCCAACAACGGATTGTACCCTGGGTGATGGAATTCGTGAATTTGGAATAGGCAATTTTTATAATGCCTCCGGATGTGAGGCAGATATGGGCGTTGCCGGTTATGCAGATTTTACAGCCCTGACAGGGTTGGAATTAGGACAAGGCAGTCCAAGTTCAGTCTTCTTAAGATCCGATTATGCAGACCAGCAGGTTTCAATTTGGGTGGACACAGACAACAGTTCATCCTTCGAGGCAGGAGAAATAATACTTACTGATTTCCCACTTGGTGTTGATCCATTATCAGCAGAAATAATTGGCCCGGACGTGGCTTTAGGAAATTATCGGCTAAGAGTGAAGGCCACCTGGAACGAACCCAGCAGCATGGACGCCTGCATTCAGGGGACCTATGGTGAAATCGAGGATTACACTGTCTCAATCGTGCCCCCTCCAAGTTGTCCAGCTCCAAGCGGTGCATCCGCTCAGGGTATTACCGCAAATGAGGCAACCATAATGTGGACAGAAAATGGATCGGCTACCTTTTGGGATCTGGAGATCGTTGAGGAGGGCTCTGTCCCAACAGGGCAGCCAAGTGCAGGATATGACAATGTTAGCAGCACATCTACTATGGTTAGCGGGTTAAATCCAGTTACTAACTACAATGTTTTTGTAAGAGCAGATTGTGCCGGGGATAACATGGATGTTTCCGTTTGGTCCTCACCTGCTTCTTTTAAGACCGAATGCAGCATATTCCCTTCCCCTTTCTATGAAAACTTTAATGATATCCCTGCCTTTGACACTCCTCCGGATTGCTGGACAATATATGATTCTGGTGACCCGGGCTCCGGACCAATGGAACCAGGTTCGGGAAGTTGGTTTGAGGATGGCTTTGCAAACATAGATTTCGCAGGGTCCTATAAAATCAACCTATATCTGGGGGACGTAATGAGTGATTGGCTGGTTAGCCCAGGCATAGATCTAACTAGTGGAGGACCCTATCAAGCGGAATTTGATTTTTCTATTACTCAGTTTGGAAATTCTGCTGCTGGGGTTTTAGGTTCTGATGATCTGGTTGCCTTCTTAGCTAGCTCGGATAATGGCGTTAGCTGGCAAATTTTGAAATCATGGACGAATGCAGACAACGTAGATCCGCTTGGCGAAAAAATAATCATCGATTTAACGGCCTTTAGCGGTACGAATACTTCATTCGCTTTTTATGGAAGTGATGGGACAGTCGATGATGATGAAGACAATGATATTTTTGTAGACAACTTCATCGTAAGAGAGCCACCTTCCTGCATCGAAGTATCTGCAATTAGTGGATTTAATATCTCCGATGTTTCTGCTCAGGTTGGCTGGACAGAAAACGGGACCGCCAGCCTCTGGGATGTCGAGTTCGGACCAACTGGTTTTAATCCGACCGGAAGCCCCAACCCAGGATATGACAATGTTTCCAACCCTGTGACTCTTTCGGGCCTAAACCCAACAACAACCTATGATGTGTACGTCCGGGCAGACTGTTCCGGTAACGACACAGATAATTCCCTTTGGATATCCACCTCATTTACAACAGGCTGCGCCTCCTACCCTACACCTTTTATTGAAGAATTTGATGGCTTTGCTTGGGCTTGCTGGCAAGAAGCAATCGAGGGCGCACCTCCTGGCCCTCCTGGTAATATTACTTTCTCCGGTTGGTTTTCAGATGGATTCGGCGGAGTGGGTTATGAAGGGGCGGCAGGCACGAATCTTTTTGGATCAGGGGATAATGACTGGCTTATCTCCCCTAGAATTGATGTCTCTGATGGTAATCATTATCAGGCAGAGTTAGATTTTTCAATTACTGCTGCCTTTTCTCAGGACAGTTGCAATTTGGGAACTGATGATCGGATCAGTTTTTCTGTGAGCACTGATAATATGCAAAATTGGACTGTACTTTATGTGTGGAGAAAAGACGAGCTGGTAGATCCTGCTGGCCAACACTACATCTTTCCTCTGGTGGACTTTTTAGGAAATCCAGAATTGGTATTCTCATTTCATGCGACTAACGGGGACTTTGAAGACCTCGACGAATGCGATGTATATTTTGACAATCTTGAAATTGTACCTGATCCAAATGCTCCCTTTTCTGTAACACCTAATTCAAATCATGTGTCTTGCGGTGGAGCGGACGACGGTTCCATCTCTCTTATGGTTACTGGCCCGGTTCCATTTTCATTTTTATGGTCCAATGGTGAAACTACACAAACAATAAGTGGACTATCGCCCGGAAATTACATGTGTACGATTACAGATGGTGCAGGTATGACAGAAGAAGTCAGTATCAACATTACAGGGCCACCAGAGATTACCTCGAGCTCCGTTGTTACAAATGCTTCAGCCATGGGAGCCAATGATGGGAGCATTGATCTCTCCGTTGTAGGAGGGTCGCCTCCTTATATCTATTTGTGGAGCAATGGAGTAACCACTGAAGACCTTGAAAATTTAGTCGCAGGGGATTACTGTGCCACTATTACGGATGCAGAAGGCTGCGAATTGGAGTATTGCGAGGAAATCATGGAAGGGGATGTTGGCACTGAAGAACTGACTAACCTGGACTTTATCCAATTATCTCCAAACCCCACCCGTAATGAAATAGTAAATCTGCAAATGCGTTGTTCAAGTCCAAAGAGAATTAGGGTCTCTTTGCTTGATGTTTTTGGCAAAAGGTTATTAGAAAAATCATTTAGTGCATCTAATGACTTGTTAACAAGATTTGACCTTAGCAATTTTGCTTCGGGCTTGTATTATGTGCAGATCATGGATGAAATCAATAATCAAAGCATGACTAGAAAGCTGGTAAAACAGTAGTACCACAATCCTTCTCCAAAAGAAATAAATCCGATGATTGAATATTTTAAAAGAAAATTTAGAAAACGAGAGCTCAAAAAGACTTTCAAGGAATATGGATCTGAAATAAAAAAGTTCCCTTTGAAAGATTATGGGCCTGTGGAATATGCACAATGGTTACATCCTTTTGAAAAGCCGCAGAAGATCACTGATTCAAATGTTGCCTTTTATGAAAATCTCACAAGAGAGGGTGGTATGGTCATTGATATTGGAGCCCATACAGGAGATACAACAGTCCCAATGGCTCTTTCTGTAGGAAAAAAAGGTCTTGTGATTGGTCT
>JABDJM010000324.1 GCA_013002475.1 Saprospiraceae bacterium
CTGTCCCCTATCGCTGTGACATATCCATTTTCCAAATCCATGATAAAATCATGGGCATGGGCTGTCCTCGCTGCATTCTCAAGCTCCTCTTGCGTTGCCTCTGGTTTTCCAAATAATAAATTCTCTCTTACAGACCCGAAGAAAAGGATGGGATCCTGGCTAATATAACCTACCAACCGCCTTAGGCTCTTTAGTTCAAGATCACGAAAATCTATTCCGTCAAGAAGTATCCTGCCGCTGGTAGGATCATAGAATCTGTTTACCAGATAAGCCAGGGTACTTTTTCCTCCTCCAGAGGGACCTACAAGAGCAACAACATTTCCCTTTTGAAGATCAAAACTGATATCCTCCAAAATAGATTGATCGGTATAGGAAAAATTTACTTGCTCAAATTTCAGGGAGTTTGAAAATGAGGCTTTTATTCCTTTGTCTGAACTATTATCTGAAATTGGATTTGGAGCATCCAGCACGGATCGGATCCTTTGGACCGAGGCATCTGATCTTTGGATATCGTAAAAGGCCACTGACAGGGATTTGGCAGGATTAATTATCTGGTAAAAGAGGGCCACATAAGTAATAAACATGGCTGGCTCAAGTTCATTCTGATCCAGGATTAAGCCCGCACCAAACCAAATTATCAAAATGATAACTATAGAACCCAGGATCTCACTGACAGGAGAACTCAGATCCCGTCGGTAAAGCATACTGTTCATAAATTCAAAATGCCGCTGATTACTTTGGCTAAAAGCCTTGTGCGCTTGTTCCTCAGCGGCATACGATTTTATGATCGGGATACCTCCGATATGCTCCTCTACAATACTCAGTAACCGTCCCATCTCTTCCTTTGCCTGCTCAGAAGGTTTTTTAAGTAATCGGCTAATGCTTGTGATAATGATACCGGTTACTGGAATTAAAAGCAGAACGAAAATGGTCAGCTTGGGACTTAATACAAGCATAAGGCTAAGCGTCCCTATGATCATGAGTGGGTCCTCAATAAGCCTTTTTATCCCACTTAGCAGGGCCCATTGGATCTCAAGAATATCTGTGGTAAGTCTTGCCGCAATATCACCCTTTCGCTGTTCGGTAAAATAAGAGACAGGAAGGTGAAGCATCTTGTGATGGATCTTATTCCGGATGTCTTTTTCCACACCGTTCTTTATGTAGACCATAAGGATAGATCCGACATACCTAAACAGGTTCTTTAGCAGAAAAAAACTGGCGGCTATCACTAACACCCAAAAAAGGACTTCCTTTTTTCCGACCTCCTGGGAGTAAAAAGTGATCCAATAATTGATTGACTGCTCCAGGAAATCTTTGAGTGTTCCTAGCCCTTCCATGCTGGGCCGTGAAGTCACCTGCATCGTGTCCTGAAATATGATTTTTAAAACAGGGATCAAAATGGTAATCGACCCTAAAGAAAAGAAGACCATCAAGATGTGCGCAATGGCACCAAGAATAACCTTTGACTTGTAAGGAGCGGCAAATTTAAGAACGGTCCATAGATTCCGCATAGCCAAGTTAAGATTCAATTATTCTGAGAAGTCCCAGGACTCCAAAAACCCAGTATGGAAATTTCCATTTCGGAAATCTTCATTTCGCATGAGTTTTTGATGAAACGGAATTGTGGTCTTTACACCTTCCACGATGAATTCATCGAGAGCTCTTTCCATTTTTGTGATACACTCCTCTCTGGTTTGCGCACGACAGATCAACTTTGCGATCATTGAATCGTAATGAGGAGGAATGGAATACCCTGCATACACATGAGTATCAACCCGCACCCCATGACCCTTTGGTGAATGAAAGCCATGGATCTTGCCGGGGCTTGGCCTAAAATTGTTGAAGGGATCTTCGGCATTAATACGGCATTCAATTGCATGCATGGCCGGGAAGTAGTCTAGCCCGGTAATTTTCTCTCCTGCGGCTATTTTGATCTGTTCTTTTATTAGGTCATGATCGATCACTTCCTCAGTAACGGTATGCTCTACTTGTATTCGGGTGTTCATTTCCATGAAGTAAAACTTCCTGTGCTTATCCACCAGGAATTCTACAGTACCCACACCCTCATACTTTATCGCTTCTGCCGCTAATTTTGCAGCTTCACCCATTTCTTTTCTGAGTTCATCAGTCATAAAAGGTGATGGAGATTCTTCTACCAACTTCTGGTGTCTCCGCTGGATAGAGCAATCCCTTTCCGAAAGGTGACACACACTTCCGAACTGGTCACCAGCGATCTGAATCTCTATATGCCTAGGCTCTTCAATAAATTTTTCGACATAGATCCCATCATTCCCAAATGCGGCCTTTGCTTCTGTACTGGCCAAAGTCCATTGGTTTTCAAATTCCTCGGGCTCCCAAACCACTCTCATTCCCCGGCCCCCGCCTCCGGCGGTCGCTTTCAAAATAACCGGGTAGCCAATACCCTTAGCGATTTCTAGCCCGCTATCGAGATCCTTTAACAAGCCACCAGAACCAGGCACCACCGGCACACCTGCCTTAGTCATCGTATCCTTGGCTGTAATTTTATCGCCCATTTTCCGGATCTGGTCCGGGGTTGGGCCAATAAACTTAATACCATACTCAGCACATACTTCTGCGAAGTCGGCATTCTCAGCGAGGAATCCATAGCCAGGATGAACCGCATCGGCATTGGTGATCTCCACCGCTGCCATTATTTTTGGAATACTCAGGTAAGAATCCGAACTGGCAGGAGGGCCAATGCAAACAGCTTCATCTGCAAACCTGACATGCAGGGATTCTCTGTCGGCTGTAGAATAAACAGCCACTGTCTTTATCCCCATCTCTTTGCAGGTCCGGACAATCCGAAGGGCAATTTCTCCTCTATTGGCAATGAGTATTTTCTTAAACATAGAATTGCTAGTTGGTTAGGGCTGGGAAAGGCGGTGTAAGGTCTACTATCCCTTTGGGTCAACTAAAAAGAGAACCTGGTCGTATTCAACTGGAGAAGCATCATCGATCATCACTTTTACGATTTTGCCAGAAACTTCACTTTCAATTTCATTGAATAGTTTCATGGCTTCGACAATGCAAACAGTATCGCCTGCGTTGATGCTGTCCCCCACTTTGACAAATGGATCTTTATCTGGAGAAGAGGATCTGTAGAAGGTTCCTACGATCGGAGATTTTACCTCGAGGAGGTTTTCCTGAGGTTCCTCTTTTGGAGCCTGAGCCGCTTCTGCTTCAGCTGCGGGAGCTGGAGCGGGAGCCTGAGCTACGGGTTGTTGTACAGGCATCATAGCCGGACCAGTTTGAACTATTTGCGTTTGAGCATCCGAATAGTTCTTTGTTCTGATAGAAAGGGTAAAATCCCCATCCTTCATTTTGAACTCTGTCAATCCCGACTTATTGGCCAACTTAATAAGGTCTTGAATTTCTTTAAAAGTCATCGCTATTGTTTTACACGCTCCATATAAGCGTTACTCTTGGTTTCAATTTTTACCAGGTCACCCTCATTGATAAAAAGGGGGACTCGGACTTTCGCACCGGTTTCAAGTGTAGCGGGTTTTTGAGCATTCGTAGCGGTGTCCCCTCTTACTCCTGGTTCAGTATAGGTGACTTTGAGGGTTACATATTGGGGAAGTTCGATGGTCAAAGGAACATCTTTAGCGGCATCAAAAATGACATCTACATCAGAGCCCTCCTTTATTAGTGCTGGGTTATCGATCATCTTCTCATCGATCATGGTCTGCTCATAGGTTTCCTGATCCATGAAATGATACCCCATATCATCGTTGTACAAGAATTGATATTTCCTTCTCTCAACTCTAACTACCTGAATTTTATGTCCTGCAGGAAAAGTATGATCAAGTACTCTGCCTGTAGTCATGCTCTTAAGCTTGGTGCGAACAAAAGCAGCTCCTTTTCCAGGCTTTACATGCTGAAAACCTACTACCGCAAAGACATCGTTATTATGATTGATGCACAGTCCGTTCCTAATATCTGAAGTACTCGCCATTCTGTCTGAGTCTTTTAATAATGGTTATTTAAGGGCTGCAAAGATAGAAAAATTGGCATTTCGGTGTTTTCAATAGGCCCAGGTCAGGTAAGTGGCCCCCCAGGTAAATCCTCCGCCAAATGCTGTCAATACTAACTTATCTCCCGGTTTGAGTTTATCTTCATAATCCCAAAGACATAAGGGCAAGGTCGCAGCAGTGGTATTTCCATATTTCTGGATATTGATCATGACCTTATCCTTTGGAAAATCCAGGTGATTAGCCACGGAATTGATAATCCGGATATTTGCCTGATGAGGTACTATCCAATCAATATCATTTTTGGACAAATTGTTTCGCTCCAGTACTTCATCGACAGAATTACACATTCCGTTTACAGCCGCCTTAAAAACAGTCCGGCCTTCCTGAAAAATGTAATGTTCTTTATTTTTTATTGTTTCTAGAGATGCAGGTCTTAAAGAACCACCAGCTCTCATATGGAGAAAATCGCGACCACTGCCATCTCCATGATGTACAGAATCAAGCAATCCATATTTCTCCTGTGGTTCCAGTAAAACTGCTCCTGCAGCATCCCCAAAGATTATGCAAGTGGACCGATCAGTATAATCAACTATACTGGACATCATATCTACCCCAATAACTATCACTTTCTTGGCAGTACCGGATTCTACAAATTTGGCTCCGGTAGTTAGGGCAAACAGGAATCCTGAACAGGCCGCATGGATATCAAAACCAAAACAGTTTTTGGCTCCAATCTTGTCAGCAATAATATTGGCAGTATCAGGAAAAATCATATCCGGGGTCACAGTAGCAACGATGATCAAATCAATCTCATCAGGAGAGGTACCCGTTTTTTCGAGCAAACCTTCAACAGCTTTTTGGCCCATATGTGAAGAGGCCAGGCCTTCCCCTTTTAGAATTCGCCTCTCCTCAACCCCGGTCCGAGTCCTGATCCATTCATCATTCGTGTCAACCATAGTTTCCAATTCCGCATTCGTCAACACGTAATCCGGAACCCACCCATTAACACCTGTAATTCCTGCTATGATCCTTTTCATTGGCTTAATTTTCGCTTGGGGCGGCAAGGTAGAAAAAAGTACTCATTTGGCTTGGATATTTCGCTGCTGGAAGAATCTAAGTCACTATAAATCAGGCGGTAACCTCAGAAATTAATCCGGTAACCTTGAAGGGTTTTGCCCGTATACTCATTTTACCAGCTCCTGTACCTATTGGGAGAAAAATACAGACCATGAAAAACAGAACCCTCCTTTCCATACTGCTCCTTCTATTATTTGCCCAAACAAATTCCTTCGCCCTAGAGGATCTATTTGTGAATGCCTCTCTTGAGCAGGTTGAAAAGAAGGCAGCCATAGAAGGAAAACTTTATCTAATTGACTTTTATGCAAGCTGGTGTTTGCCCTGCAAATGGATGGATGAGACCACTTTCTCCGATGATGCAGTTACTAACTACCTGAAAACAAACTACATCTCCTTAAAAGTTAACATCGATGATTTTGATGGATTTGGGATAAAAGAAAAATATCAGGTTTCTGTTTTACCTACCGTGATCATATTTAATAGTTCGGGGAAAATTGTTGAACGACTTGAGGAGTCAGTAACTCCCAGTAAACTTCTGAATATACTGGAGACTCATAACTACTATTCCAACCGGGTGAAACACGATATCCCTGAACCTGTTATAGAAGCTCCAACC
>JABDJM010000337.1 GCA_013002475.1 Saprospiraceae bacterium
CCAACGGAGGTTTCCCCACTGAGCATCACCGCATCAGCACCGTCTAATACAGCATTAGCAACATCCGTGATCTCTGCCCGGGTAGGGCTTGGGTTTGTGATCATGCTATCCATCATTTGGGTTGCCACGATCACCGGCCTGGCCCGTTGAATACATTTTTTGATGATTGTTTTTTGGATCATTGGTAATTCCTCCATGGGAACTTCCACGCCCAGATCTCCTCTGGCCACCATAACTCCATTCGATACTTTGATGATCTTATCAAGTTTGGCAACAGCCTCCGGCTTCTCAATCTTTGCGATTAGCTTGGCTGGGTGTTGTTTTGCTTCAACCCTGGCCCGCAAATCTTTAATATCCTTTGGCGAACGCACGAAAGAAAGGGCTATCCAATTAACTGGCTGTGTTAGGATGAAGTCAAGATCAATCAAATCCTTTTCCGTTAGGCAAGGCAGCGATATTTTAGTGTCCGGAAGATTGACCCCTTTATTTGATTTTAAGGTTCCGCCATATTCCACCTCTAACTTTACGACGTCTGTTCCATTAGTTTCTACGATCCGCAAGACCAGTTTCCCATCATCAATCAATACTGTTTCTCCCACCTTTACGTCCTCTGCAAATTGTGGGTAGCTCATGTATATCTTTTCCATGTTACCAACGCAAGGTTCATTGACAAAGGTCAATATGTCTCCCTTCTTAATGGGTAAGCCCTCGCCCTCCATTTTTCCAACTCTGAGCTTAGGACCCTGAAGATCTGCTAGGATCCCGATGTGGGTATTGTATTTATCGTTGAGATAGACGATGCTTTCTATGGTCTTTTTATGCTCTTCATGAGATCCATGAGAAAAGTTGATCCTAAACACATCCACTCCTGCGGCAACTAACTTTTTAAGGGTTTCAAAATCCCTGGAGGCTGGGCCAAGGGTGGCAACTATTTTAGTGCTTTGATGATCGACTATATCCATACAGGGTAATTAGTGTAAAAAGTACAATTTTGCGAAAGTAAGGCTAAAGGTCCATTCTATGGGGGTTTGGGCCTAAATGCTAATGAAATCTTAAGATTAAAACTTTTCTTGTTACTATGGAATTTAATAGCTGTCTTAAGGACATAGGGCAAAAAAGGCCGAAAACTTTGGTTAAAGCTTGAGTTATCGCTTATTTTGCACTGCTTTTTATCAACCAGGTCTTCTATAAACCATTGGGAACCAATAATTTGAATTATAGAAGATCCAAAATGTGAATTTTAATATGTCTAACGTTGCAGAACGAGTCAACAAAATAATAGTTGAAAAACTTGGAGTTGACGACTCAGAGGTAACACGGGAAGCCTCATTCACGAATGATCTGGGAGCTGACTCCTTGGATACAGTGGAGTTAATCATGGAATTTGAAAAGGAATTTGATATTTCTATTCCTGATGAGCAAGCCGAAAACATTCAGACCGTAGGTCATGCTATTGAGTACCTAGAGTCTCAGGTTCAGGCCTAATTAGAACTTTTCGGTAATTTTGTACCGAGGCACAGCCACAAATTGAGGTATCCTGCCTTAATTTGTGGTTTTGTTTTTTGCCCCTTTATGAAGAATCAATTTTTTCCAGCATGAGAAGGGTAGTGGTTACAGGCATTGGTGCTTTGACACCCATTGGAAACTCCGTGGAAGCTTTCGCGGAAGGGTTAAAAAATGGGATCAGCGGAGCAGCACCTATCACACGGTTCGATGCAGGTCTTTTTAAGACCCGGTTCGCTTGTGAGTTGAAAGACTTTCAGGTAGGGGACTTTCTGGACAGAAGGCTAGTACGAAGATTAGACCCTTATGCCCATTATGCCATGATTTCTGTTGCTGAAGCCATGGAAAATGCTGGGATGGACCTGGAAAAAATTGATTTAGATAAAGCAGGAGTTGTTTGGGGTTCAGGGATTGGTGGGTTTGCCACAATAGAAAGTGAGATCTCTGAATTTGCCCAGGGTGATGGAACACCCCGGTTTAACCCTTTTCTGATACCCAAACTGATAGCAGATATAGCTGCCGGGCAAATCTCGATCACTTATGGCTTTCGGGGCCCGAATTTTGCTACAGTTTCAGCATGTGCTTCCTCTACACACGCCATTGGGACAAGTTTAGATCTTATTCGCCTAGGCCGGGCGGATATTATGATCACTGGAGGAAGTGAGGCCTCAGTAGTCGGTACCGGGATCGGCGGTTTCAATGCTATGAAAGCACTCAGTACCCGGAACGATTCACCCGAGACTGCCTCCCGGCCTTTTGACAAGGACCGCGACGGGTTTGTGCTTGGCGAAGGAGCCGGCGCAATTATTTTAGAAGAATATGAGCACGCAAAAAAACGTGGCGCTCACATTCTGGCTGAACTGGTAGGCTATGCTGCCACAGCCGATGCTCATCACATGACCGCACCACACCCCGAAGGATTGGGAGCTAGAAATGTGATGAAACTGGCACTTCAGGATGCGAAAATGAACCCTGAGGAGCTAGATTACGTAAATGTACACGGTACCTCAACTCCCCTGGGGGATATTGCTGAGACAAAAGCAATCCAGAAAGTTTTTGGGGATAGCGCGTACAAGTTGAACATTAGCTCGACAAAGTCCATGACAGGACACTTGTTGGGTGCGGCGGGAGCCATTGAGGCCATCGCCGGAGTCCTGGCAATCCGGGACCAGTTTGTTCCACCAACGATCAATCATTTTACAGATGACCCTGAGATTGACGCAAAGCTTAATCTCACATTTAATGAAACCCAAGAAAGATCTGTAAAATCAGTTTTGAGCAACACCTTTGGTTTTGGTGGACATAATTCTTCGGTCATATTCAGAGCGTTTGAAGATTAGAAAATGGTAGTTCGTCCAGTTGGCTCTTAAAAGCTGCACGAGTTATTCCTTCCTACTGAAATGACCATTTTATATAACCTGCCCTGTGTGAAAGCGCATGGGGTAAAAATGTATTATGTTTCGTTTCTTTAAACTGTTTGCGAGGATTTACAATAGATTATTCTCGCAAGAAAAAGTCTTTATAAAAAGACTTCGAAATCTTATAGGATTTACACCCGCCAATCTGGGCATTTTTAAATTAGCCTTCTATCACAAATCAACCACCTCGGATAAGCTGTACGCCATTCAAAGTAATGAGCGGCTTGAATATCTGGGTGATGCTGTTTTGGCAACAATCGTGGCTGAGTACCTTTTTCAAAAGTACCCCAATAGTGATGAAGGCTTTCTGACAAAAATGAGGTCTAAGATCGTAAAGCGACATTCCCTGAATGTCATTGCAGATAAGATGGGCCTTGATGTTTTTCTCAATCAGTATAACAACACCAGGCTTAGTAAATCTATGCTTGGCAACGCGCTGGAAGCGCTTGTAGGCGCAGTGTATCTCGAAAAGGGATACAACGCTACCCGTAGGTTTGTCATCAATAAGATCCTTTTGGGATATCTGGATATCCACGAGCTTGAAAACTTTGATGATAACTACAAAAGTCAGCTTCTGGAATGGTGTCAGAAAAATGGCAAGACAGTTAGCTACAAAATGGTCTCCAAGTATAAGTTCGAAAAAAGAGACCGCTTTAAAGTTGCCGTTCTTGTCGATGGAGAAAAGATTGCCGTGGCAGATGATTTCAATAAAAAAAGTGCCGAGCAGACCGCTTCTGAAAAGGCGCTTAAAAACTTTGGGATTCTTCAAAAGCCTGAAGATGATAAGCAGCAAAGAAAGGGAGACAAGTTCAAGCGAAAGCATGATCGGGATAGACCTAAACGGGATAATAAGAGGAGATCCAACCCAAGGTCCAGGCAAGAAGGTGATTCTGGCCGAAAGGGAAATAGGAACCAACCTCGAAATAAGCAGAAGTCCAATCAATCCTCCTCGGATACTCGATCTTCTTCTAAAAGACCAAATGAAAACCAGAAGAACCGAAGATCAGAGAACCCACAAAATACCCGGAACCATCAAGGGCAGAATAAGGGGGGAGGAAGAAGAAACCAATCCTCAAATAGGCCACAAAACCAAAATCGACCGGAGAAAAAGGAAACCAAGTCTCCTGACTCTGAGCGTGCATCCGAGAAGATTTTGAATTGATCTTTTCCAAAGGCTGATTCTGTATTTTTAGGCCATGGATTTAGCTTCCTTTTCTGCGGAAAAGGCCCTCAAACTGACTCGCCATCAAAAGACTTCAAGGGATGCCCTTAGAATGTCAAAAGTGGCGAACTGGAAGACCCTTTGTAGGTCTGATCATTTCATATGGGGAACCTATAAGGGTAAAGCTATTCAGTCCTATCAGGTCCGTTTAACCTTTAAAAAGCAATTCTATTTTTCCTGCCCTTGCAGTAGCAGGCAAAGTCCTTGTCGACATAGCCTTGCACTGCTAATTCTGTTTTTGGATAATCCCCATTTGTTTTCAGAGACAAAGCCAGCAGAAAAATTTGTTGGCTGGTACGATCAGGTAGATATTAACGAGCCAGAACTTCCAAAGAAATCATTGAAATCCTCATCAAAGTCATTCGATAAAAGACTTGAGAAAATGAGGTCAGGGGCATTAGAACTTCAGGTCTGGCTCGAGAAAATTTTGCGATCCGGATTGGGAGAATTATCTGGGGGATCCACCGAGCCCCTTAATCCTATCAAAGAAAGAATGGCGGATTCCGGCCTTGGTGGGCTCCGCAGGATCCTTCAGGAAATCGAAGATAGAATCCAAAAGGACACCCATTGGCCTGAAAAGACTTTGAGCCTCCTGGCCAGATTGATCTCACTGGGCAATGGTTTGTCGAACTATGAAAACCTGAAGCCTGTCTGGCGGCGAGAGGTTCTTTTGCAATGTGGCGTCCATCAAAAAAAAACCGACTTGGAAGACCTTCCCTCCACTGAAGGAGAATGGTTAAATCTGGCAGCTGAAATTCGGGAAGGAAGAGAAGGTGGCTTTCATCGGAAAGTGTGGTTTTTGAACCTCGCCTCCGGGCGATATGGGTTGCTTCTGGATTTCAATTTCCGAGAACCAAAATTCACTGATCTGCCTGAGCCCGGCGCAAGCTTCCAGGCCTCGTTTACCTATTACCCATCACCTTACCCACTAAGGGTGCGTCTGAACTGGGTAAATCCAGGCCGAACTATTCAAAAGGAAATACAATCTCTTAGGGATTTTGAGGCCCTTAGAAAAAACTTCCAACTAGCGCTGCAAAATAACCCCTGGCAGGTGGATATTCCCTGCCTGGTAGAAAACATCAGGATCCGGAAAGATCAATCGCAATTTCAATTACTGGACAAGGATAATAATACCATCACCATGGAATCGGCTGGAATAGACCCATGGATTTTTTTAGCCTTGATGTCCGACTACCCGGAAGGGTTGATCATGTTTGGGGAATATGACGGAGAAAGGATAAGGCCTTTATCCCTGTTGGCTGAGGATCTTGTTGTTCCCTTAATTCAAAAGTAAACTATCGATCCTTGATGCCCATGACCATTTGAAAGGCAAGTTTATCATGAAATTCACCGCAGTTAGCCTTCATCTGTTTTACCAGGGTTCTCAGGCTGAATTCTGAGCCCAGACCGTTGGCAGCTTTCACCGCGCAAGCTACGCTTGCTTCATAGGCTGAATTTACCTCAGGAACCATCTTGGTAAAAGCTTGGCTATTGCCTGCATTCGCATAGGCTTCCATTTGGCTATTTAAATCATTGGATCTTTGACCGCAGGCACAAACAGATTTGGCAAAAGAAGTGTAATCAACATTTCGGTCATCAACAGCTGCCTCAGGTACTATTCTTTCATCCTCCACAACCACGTTCCTACCAGGAACAGTTTGATTTGGAAGGGATTGAGATTTTGGGATCGGTGGATTCTCCTTTGGACTTTCAATGTTTACATTATCCGACTGACCATTATTTGAGGCTGAGTTGCAGCCGATCAAAAGGAAAATTGAAGCAGAGAGAAAGAGCAAAACAAATTTCATGAGAACGATTTGTACAAAAGTACTCCTTCAATGGGACAGATGCCACGCTGATAAAATGGAAAATGGGCAAAAAAAAAGAGATCGCATTTGCGACCTCTTTGATTGCTGTGAGAGAAGGATTGTAAAGAAACGATCCATGAAATGGGGTATTGGGATCAATCAAAGGGTCTCTTTCAGAGACTTTTTTACCCCAACCCATCCGCTCAAATAAACTTGGACTATTGGTTTGGGGCAAAAAAAAAAGAGATCGCATTTGCGACCTCTTTGATTGCTGTGAGAGAAGGATTCGAACCTTCACGGGGCAATTAGCCAGAAGACAAGTATCGTATGTGGTCAACCCGTATCTCCCGTTTATCCTGTTATTCCCCACCCCCGAGACAAGAGGGCATGTCTGCCAATTTCATCACCTCACAGTATATTAAGCATGCTCTTTTGCTTTGCTTGTTATGACAAATATAGGCCAGTTGGCACAATAGAAGCAAATTATTCAATGAAATTGATTAATTATTACAAAATTGGCAAAGATTGACATTTATTGATGAGACATATTGAAAATAGAGCCCTCATTGAATAGGCATGATTGAAAAAATCAAAATCTTAGAGATAATAATTGAGGGAATTTCAAAAATACACGACAATGCTTGGATGAATCTCCAGAATATTGAGCAAAAATAAAGGGGCTTCATTTATTTGAAGCCCCTTTACAACCCTGGGTCAGGTTTTCTGCTCATTATACCATACCGTTTTAAGTTTCACTCGGAAAAGCAATGAGCGCCCTGCGTTTGTTGCTTTTTATTTTTCGGCCAACAGCTTAACACCATGGGCCATAAACTTCAACTCTTCCTTTGGTTCGGTAATGGCATCCATTTCTTCCTGGCTCGCACCGGCATCTTCAGCATAGTGCCGAAGCTCATCCACACTGGTTAATTCCTTGTAGGCTATGCCATCCAGGACAACCTCTTGTCCAGCTATATCCATAGGCATAAAAAACCCGTAGTCTTTGAATTTTACAAAGATCTCACCGTTGACAGAATCACCGCCTACTAAATTCATCCAGCAACCCTTTGCCTGGCATACTGATTCTACCGTAGCCTGCAAAGTGATATTTACACTATCCTTCCCGGCTAATTTTTCGTGTAATTGGGCTAGCGAAACCGCCCCGGCTGTTTCGATCTTTTCTCCAAAATATTCAGGACCACTGTGAATAATGGCCTCTTCTGTGCTTGCTTGTTCCTGACCACAGGAATGCAAAACAAATGCTGCAAAAAGTAATACTAAGATCCTCATTCTTTTTTCCCCAAAATTAAGGTTTTCCAAAAAAGAGTGGGCATGACAATAATCACAACTTGAAACAGGTTTAGAAACAACACAAAAAGATCTGCATTCAGCCAATTCTACTTTTTTCAAACTGTCTAATCCTTGGACCATGAAAGTGGAATTGATCCTTATGTTTTCCTTATTTCTTTTTCCAATAACGAACTCCAATGCTCAATGCTTAAGAGGAGATTGTTTTGACGGTATGGGCGAATACCGATATCCAAGTGGGGCCTTATATAAGGGCCAGTTTAAGGGAGGGAAGATCCACGGCCACGGAATCCTGTATTCAAAAAATGGCAATGTTTATAAAGGCCAATGGAAAGCGCATTATAAAAATGGCCAGGGGAAATTCATTTTTGCCAACGGAGATTCCTATCAGGGAGGATTTGTAAAAAGCAAATTTCAGGGCAAAGGGATAATGGACTTTCAAAATGGGGATGTGTATTCAGGATCCTGGAAAGGGGATCACATGGATGGGCATGGGAAATATTCTTTCCACAACGGGGACGTTTATGAGGGAAATTTCGAAAAAGGAAATATGCATGGGTATGGCCACATGTATTACCATACCGGCTCAGTCTATGAGGGTGAGTGGGTGGCGAACAAGAAGGAGGGAGCCGGAGTACTTACTGCGCCTGATGGAAAACTGTATGACGGGATGTGGAAGAATGGAGATTTTGTCAAAGAGGAATTATCCACCCTTGATATGGAAATGAGTTCTACCTCAGGGACATTCACATACAGGGATGGATCAAGCTGGGAGGGTGAATTGCGGGATGGAAAACCCCATGGTCTTGGCACTTTGTTTTATGCAACCGGAAACCGGTATGAAGGATACTGGGAACACCATGCACCGCATGGAGAAGGGACAATGTACTTTCCAGATTCCAGATCACTTTCAGCAGATTGGGATAATGGAGTTCCTAAGGAAAGGAGGTTTTCCGAGCAGCAATGGACCTCTACGCAAGATGTCGAAGTGGACCATGATTTGGACGTGAAGGTATGGGCGGTAGTGGTTGGTGTTGCTTCTTACAACCATATGCCAAAGTTGAATTATACGGATGATGATGCCTATCAGATCTTTGCATTTTTGAAAAGCCCAGAGGGAGGTGCGGTCCCGGATGATCAGATTGAGGTACTTGTTGATGATCGCGCTACCAGGAAAAATATCCTTCAGGCTATGGAGAAAACCTTCCTGCAAGCCGATGACAACGATGTGGTTCTCTTGTATTTTTCAGGGCATGGGCTTCCGGGATATTTTCTTCCCCACGATTTTGATGGACTAAATAACCGATTGAAACATGAAGAGATCCAAGCTGTCTTTGCAAAGAGTAAAGCCAAGCATAAGATCTGTTTTGCAGATGCATGTCATTCAGGAACCATGCTGGCAAGCAAGGGAGTATCCACCCGTCTTACTCTCGAAAAGTTCTATCAAGCCTTTGACAATACCGAGGGTG
>JABDJM010000359.1 GCA_013002475.1 Saprospiraceae bacterium
CTGAAGCACCCTTTACAGGGGCCTGGCTGCCGGAAAATCCATTTTCCAATTTGTATGATCAGGGGGATAACACTTCCCCGGTGAATGGTATCTGGACCTTAGCCATCAAAGACGATGGTCAGGGATTTACGGGAGACTTGATCAACTGGTCCATAGCTTTTAAGGATAACTACGAGATCAATTATTCCTGGAGCCCTACAAACGATCTAAGCTGCTCCGATTGCCCGGACCCGATCGCCGACCCGTCTGTCGAAACCACATATACGCTTTCCGTAACTGACATTTATGGTTGCCTTGTTGAGGATTCGGTGGTAGTACGCCGTGGCTTGATCGGAGCTTCAGAATTAGTTGATTCAGTGAGCTGTTTTGGTTTCAACGACGGAGCCGGAACCTTTTCGCTGACCGAGCCTGGAACGGCCCCTTATCAGATCGAATGGTTTGACGGAATTATGGATTCCATCCACATTGATCTGACGGCCGGGATCTATGAGGTATCCATCCAGGATGCTAGTGGCTGCGACGGAGTCGTGGAAGTAACGATCCCTGAGCCGACCGTTATAGAATTAAGCACTAGTGCAGTTGATCTTTGCCCCGACGCATCCGGGATGGGAACTGTATCCGTTACAGCTTCTGGCGGATCCCCTGGTTATACCTATCAGTGGGATGCGAATGCCGGAATGGCAATGACCCAAACGGTATCTATGCTTTCAGCCGGGGTATATTCTGTAATAGTTCAGGATGCAAATGACTGTTCTGCCACTGACATGGCGACAATAACAGTTGCGCCGGATATAGAGGTCTTTCTACTAGGAGATACAATCACCTGTGAGGGTACACCAGTCGATCAGCTTGTGGCGAGTGCTTCAGGAGGAAACGGATATTTTAATTATTCCTTGTCCGACGGATTAGGAATGGACAGCATTGCCATGGATGTAATCCCTGGTGACTATCAGGTGACTGCTACTGACCAAAATTCCTGTGAGGAGGTTTTGGATTTCTCTATTGTGGATGCCGGGGATATAGTATTGGATCTGAATTTAGTCAATCCAAGTTGCCCAAATACTGAGGATGGCGAAGCCACTATTACTTCTGCAGACATTAATGGAACAGAAGTAGATCTGTCAAGCCTCTCGTTTTCCTGGTCTCATGGTTCTGGCTCCCCAACCAGTGTTACTCAACTACCCGGCAACACTCCTATCACCTTGAGTTTTGTAGATGAAAATAGTTGTCAATCCGACACCCTATTTCAATTAGAAACTCCGTTGAGTTTTTCCATTGTAGAGCTAGAAAACTCATCGGTTTCCTGCTTTGGAGGCAACAATGGTTCCCTGGAAATATCTCTTTCAGGAGGCGTAGGAAACTTAAGTTATTCTTGGCCTCAATTAGGAGGTTCTTCCTTAGTGCAGACAGATCTGATCGTCGGTGATTACCTTTTACAAGTAGTGGACGATGGTTTAAACTGCCCTCCCTTGGATACTGTTTTTACCATTGCGGGACCTGATGAAATTATGATCATTGATACCATGGGATTTGAAGGCTGTGGTAATGAGGAAGCTGGTTTTGCTAGTCTGTCTCTTTCCGGAGGCACCTCCCCTTTCGAGATACTTTGGTCCAATGGACAAAGTGGTCCCGAATTACAAAATGTAGCTCCGGGTATGTACAGTTTCACGATCCAGGATGCGAACGCTTGTGACACTCTTGGAGAGATTTTGATCCCGGCAGTCGACAGCATATTTATTGATACTCACAGTGATGGAGTCGATTGCAGAGAAGACACTGATGGGATCCTGGAAATAACAGTTGATGGTGCAAATCCACCCTATTCCTATAGTCTTGATGGTGAAAATTTTATCACCAATCCTCAGTTTGTAGGCTTGGCTTACGGTTTTCATGATGTTCACGTTATGGATTCCGAGGGATGCATCTTCACCTATGATGATGGCTTTGTATCCGGACCTGCTCCTTTTAGCATAGACCTTGGCCCTGATCAGGTGGTTCAGTTGGGAGACAATCCCCTGATCTCCATTCAGATCACAGATGGACAGGGGGATGGGACCAATTGGGAGTGGAATTGGGGTTTAGGTGATACCGAGCGTTTGAATTGTGTAAGATGTACCATCCCAAGAGTAATTGAGATCCAGGAAAGTCAGATCTTCAATCTTACAATTATCGATGATGCTGGCTGTATAGCTACTGACGATATTGAAATCCGGGTTGAAAAGCCCAGGTTGTTTTTTGTCCCCACGGTTTTCTCTCCCAATGGAGATTCCTTTAATGATCTGCTAATTAGCCATGGAGATGGCCGAGCTACTGTGGATGTCTTCAGACTCTATGACAGATGGGGCAGCCTGTTATTTGAAACCAAAGATTTCTCAGTTGGGGATGAGACCATTGGCTGGGATGGCAGCTTCCGCGGCCAGGACCTTCCACCGGCAGTATACGTTTGGTATGCCTCTGTTACCTTTTCGGATGGGGAGGTACTCGACTTCAAAGGAGAAACAACACTAATCCGCTTACCATTCTTCATAAGGGTTTTCCAGCAGACCTTTTTCTTTTTTCATCTAATAAGTTTTCCTTTTTGTTGAACATTTTTCCCTTTAGAGTATTTAGATAGTTAATTCAATAACAACCTTAATAGTTTCTCTTATGAGCAAAATGACTCCAGTTCTCTTTTTTGCAGTTTCCTGCATGCTATTAGCCTTTACTCTTCCAACTGAATCATATCGGGTGGACCTGGATAAATCGACTGTATCCTGGACCGGGTATAAGGTCACCGGAAAACATACCGGAACCCTTTCACTTTCTGAGGGTAGCCTCGAAATGGCTGACGGAAGGATCGCAGGTGGTGCGTTTAAATTCGATATGTCCTCCATCACAGTAACCGATCTTGAAGGAGGAGGAAAAAGTAAACTGGAAGGTCATTTGAAATCTGATGACTTCTTTGGTGTTGAGAAATTTCCTTCCGGGAACTTCAACATTACTTCAGTTTCTCGTGGTAAAGACGAGGGCAATATCAACATTACTGGAGATCTTACCCTAAAGGGAATTACTCAACCTATCAGTTTTCCTGCCAGCGTCACAATGGATGATGCGGGTATTAGTGCAGAGGCAATGATCAAAGTGGACAGAACTAAATATAACATCCGATATGGATCAGGGTCTTTCTTTGACAATTTGGGAGACAACGCAATATATGATGAGTTCGATTTGAATATTACTTTGAAAGCAAGCAAGTAATTCAATAGATATATTGGTTTTTAGGTGGTAAGGGGTCTGGTATTTTTCCAGGCCCCTTTCTCATTTATTCTTTTTCAAAAAGGTTCTTTCGGGGACGTATGATCAGACGGAGAGACTGGTCATAAGAGAAATAATTGATCACCCAATTCAGGAAGACGAATACTTTGTTCTTTGTTCCGATCAGTGAAAAAAGATGAACGACCAGCCAGACCAACCAGGCAAAAAATCCCTGGAAGCGAACCCTTGGTAGATCCACTACTGCCCGATTTCTTCCGATGGTCGCCATGCTACCTGGATCTTTATAAACAAAATCCTGATTAGGTTTTCCTTTCGTTTTATTCCTAAAACTATTAGCCAAAAACTTTCCCATCTGGATGGCTACCTGAGCCACCTGAGGATGCGCGTCTGGGTAATCCGGTTCTTCCATATA
>JABDJM010000163.1 GCA_013002475.1 Saprospiraceae bacterium
ATTTTGTACTATCCGGATTGAATTGTCGAATACTTCCTGCGTAGGTCCCATCCTCTTTTAAAGTTTCATCCTGGATGGCCATTCCATTCATGATGTATTTAAAGCGCCAAACCATATTGATCGTGTCCTTCCAGGTGGTTTGATCGATCCGCTGAAGGGATTTACAATCACACTCTCCGATCAGCGGAGCAAAATCCAGAAGTTGCGCAGGGGCCTCAGGGTTAGGTCTGCCATAGGGATACTCCTCAGTAGGCTCAAAAGGATATAGATCCTGGGCCTGAGTGATCCCAAAAAATATTATGCAAAAAACTAGCGTCTGAAAAACCTTTTGTGAAGTTTGCATCCTGATGATTTAGGTGACAAAAGAATAGGTAGTTACACCATTAACGAAAGCTCCTTCTTAAAAGCTGTGCAATGAATGTACAGACCCCAATGAACTGCAAGAATTAAAATAATGGAAGCTGGACAGTTTTTACATGATTACTCTCAGCAATTTCGGTCCAGGCAAAGATTAACTTTCCGTGAGCAAGTACCATCCTTGGAAAACCGGAAGCACGTGCAGGGTCCATTTCTGCGATGATTTTTTCTTCGCCTAATTGGCCGGTTGCAGACACAGTCCGGGCCTTAAACAAAGTCCTTTTATCACCAATGTCCATCCAGGAAACCAGAGCCAGATTCTTCTCCAGCATTATGACATCGACCCTTCCAATTGGATCCGAACTGTCAACGATAATAGGTTTGGCAAAGGTCTTTCCTTCGTTATCAGAAAAGGAGATCTTGATTAATGGGTTTTCTCCGGACATGGTAAACCAGGCAATAACCACATCCCCCTTTTGGGAGTCCACAGCAGGTCCGTTCACCGGACATCCTGGAATCCACCAATTATCATTTGCCACTGCTTTGGGTTCTGACCAGGTATCGCCATCCCAACGAACAACGCTGATATCCCGGACTTCACTTTCCGACCGATCTCTATAGGCTACCAGGATGCCATTTTCAGTTTTAGTGGCAGCGGTCTGGCAGCAATCACAAACCATTTCATCAAGTTCGACTTCATCAGAAAGAATTCCTGATTGATCAAACATGGCAGCACGCAATGTCATGGCTGCTCCATGGCCATGGCCATGATCGTGTTCTTGCTGGGTGACAGGTTCCTCCTTCGTATTCCTTCCATCAAGCCAGGCAACAAACATCTTTTTTTCAGTCCAGGGCATGAGGCTTACAAAGCCATGTTCGGCCGCGACCCCATCCGTGTGAGGCATAAAAGAACCTCCCCAGGTTTTTCCTCCATCTGCCGATTGAGAAATTCTGACATCGTAGTCATAAGTTCCCTCGGCACTTTTTTGCAGCCAGTGAGCTGCGAGATTTTGATTGTCTCCTCCAAATGAAACGAGAGATGGAAAGTCAGCCCAGTTTACAAACCAATTATCCCCTTGTGCAATGGTACGGGGTTGAGACCAGGAGTCTTTTTCAAGAACAGAAAAACGTAATTCACTGACAGAATCGTTAAGGGATTCGATCCAGCTGAAAAATACTTCCTCGTTCTCCGTTACAATTAAATTGGGTTCTCCACTGTGCTGGCTTGCAAGTGGAATTTCAATAGGGACAACAACATTTGAATTGTCCTTTTGACAAGCAAGGAAAACCAAAAGAATCAATATTACACATTGATTAAGCAGGCTCAATTTTTTCCCTTTTCGGTAACAAACAATACGGCAAAGGCCCCAAGCATTAGCATTGCTCCCGCAAACATGATCGCAGACATCCGGCTGTTGTCCAACCATTCGACCATCACATAACCAAAAGCCAGTGCGGCAATGATCTCAGGAATGACTATGAAAAAATTAAAGATCCCCATGTAGATCCCAAACTTTCCCTTTGGTAAATGAGGAGTTAGTAGTGCATAAGGCATCGATAGAATACTGGCCCAGGCGATACCAATCCCTGTCATTGAGATCAGCAGTTCGTATTTGTTACTCATCATGCCAACGAGAAGCAAGCCAAGTCCACCCATCATGAGACAGAAGAAGTGCGTGTGCTTTTTTCCAAAACGCTTAGCAATGTGAGGAATTACCAGTGCAAAAAGGAAGGTTATAAATGAGTAAAAGCCAAAACAGATATTCCCCCAGACAACTCCTTCCGCATACAATGGAGAATCAGTACCAGGAGCCTGCAGAATGTCATTGGAGATCATCGTTGTAAAATAGAACCACATCAAAAACATTCCAGTCCAGGTGAAAAATTGCACTACTGCCAATTGGTACATTACTTTTGGCGCACCAAATATGTTTGAGAAAATTTCTTTAAAAGCATGTCCTACTCCAGCTGATTCTTCCTTCATTTTCAGAAAGGCATTCATGTCCTCAGGAGGATACTCCTTTGTTGATTTTACAGTCCACCAGACCGCCCCAATCAGGAAGACCGAACCTATTGCAAAGGCAATTTTCAGATAAGAAGGAACTCCACCCTCGCCTGAATTTTCAAATCCAAGGACATCCACAAGAAGCCAAGGGAAAACTGCAGCTAGTACTGCACCGATTCCAAT
>JABDJM010000373.1 GCA_013002475.1 Saprospiraceae bacterium
AGACATTTCAGATCCAAACTTCTCCAGGGATTTTGTAAAAATCCTTGTACCCAAGGCATCCTTCAAAACAAGTGTTACAGGTCTGTCTCCAAGGGCATGTTGTATGTGGATTTTCTCTCTGGCCGGATTTGGAAAAAGGAAAAATGACCAGTCGCCCTCAACTTTTACCTCTATGGTTTTGGAATACTCAACTTGCCCATCATCATCCACTTGTTTGATCCGGTAATAATGAGTTCCTGGCTGGGGGAATCGATGTAAAAAACTATAGTGGTTTGAAAGGCTCGTATTACCTATTGCTTCTCTATAGCCCAAATTGGAAAAGCTTTCCCTGTCCCTGCTATGCTCTATTTCAAAATGGCTCGCAGCATTTTCAGCCAGGGTTCCCCAATTGATCATGACGTTCTTCTCCTGGTTCACTGCTTCCACGTAGGCCCAATCAACAGGTAGTGGATTCAGGCAAGCACCACCCCAGATAAGATCCACATATTCTGGGTGATCAATAAAAGGATTTCTATTTCCCTGGATTGCGTAAACAGCATCGTTACGCTCATGCTCCAATCCACTGGGTGGGTCCTGGGCATGCCACGTAAGTAATAGATCTATAAACCAATCTTCAAAAGCTGAATAAGGGTCTCCGTTTAGAGCCATGTCACCAACAGGACTAGCAGTTTCCCAGCCGCCAATTGAGGTTTCATATCTGGTAGCGAAATAGAAAAACATCCGGGCAAGGTCCCCCTTGTATTCATTGATCGGTTCAAAGGCTGACCCCGAATAACCAGATGAAACAGAAGCCCCAACTTTTCCTCCGTTAAGGAATGCAACATCAGGACTGCCGACCTCAGCAATTGGGAAATTGCTCCTTTCCTGGTTAACAAATTTATCTGAAGGAATTATGGTGTGTATATCCGTGTACTGAACATTTGAACTGCTCCCTCCCCACCAGGATATTGGAAAAATATGTTCTCTGTTATAGGCTTCGCCTTCACCAGAGGCAGAAGATCCTCCAGGATCCTGATCAACGCAGTGTGTATATTCATAGGGCTCCGGGCCAGTGGGGTTGTCAGAATTTCGATCACGGACGATAAAGTAATCCCCTAGTTCACTTGACTTCCGATCTGTAACGTAATGAGAATCCCAGACATCGAATTCGAGTGAAGTGTATGGAATAACGGTATGGTCATCGATCAGGAGCGAAAGTTCAGTCTTAAGGTCCATGCAGATATTTCCAGGAGTAAGGCTTCCATAATATTCTGCCTGGATCAGGATGTTATCCAGAGTCCATTCAGCAGCTTCTCCACTATTTCCCGTCGCTTCATATTTGAAAGCAAAAAAAACATTTGGGCCTACGATAGAACTTAGATCAATGGCCCGGTGAGGCAAGCCATTAAATAAACAGTTGTCATTGTAATTATCATTCAGATCCAGAGGAAGACTTGTCCAGGTGGCGTTTTGAATTGCCGTAGTATTGTAGGAACCAGAGAAGTTACTTGAATAATACAATTCGATAAAGGGACCATCAAAAAAGTTGTCGTAGTCAAAGGTGAAGTACTCTCCTCCTTGTGAATCCATATTTATGGCTGGTGAGATGAGCCAATCTTCATCGGCTCCACCTCCGAATCCATTGGCAAATATTGTCCCATTACCACTGTCGAATTCGCATAGCCACTGATCACCAGTATCGTTATCACCTGGGCCCGCAACGCTTAGCCAGCTAACTGATGTACAGTCATTGAAATCTTCTGAGTGGATGGTTATTGGGTTGGCTTTGAGGGAAGAGCTTAGAATGATAGCCCAAAGGGCTATCAGGATCTTCTCATCCATAATAGTAGTCTTTGTGTTTGTAGTTTTTGCTTAGGAGAAGGGCCGTAAAAGTATGATAATAACTCTTGGCCCCAAGAATGATTATAGGAATCTTTTCCACAAAAAACATCAAGTGAAGCAGGACATTAGTCCACAGTTGATAGTCAGGTTTTAGATTTTTACAATCTTTTCCACTATTGTTTTTTCACCACCAACCACATGGATTTCCAAAAAATAGATTCCTGATTCGAGGGATGAAACGGGAAGGTCCATCCAGGTATCACTTCGCTTTTCCTGGAAAAGTATTCTCCATTGTGCATCGAAGAGCCTAATCATTTTTTCACCAATGGGTAAATCCAGCAATCCCAATTCATCTTTAACAGGATTGGGAAAAATCCTCAAAGGAAATTCCCCAGGATCAGATGCTGAAGAAACCTCACTTCCTACAAGAAACTCGTGAACAACTGACTGCTCAATAAAATCTGCTTCAAAAGTCCAGATTCCCTCAACTGCGTTTTCGGGGATCACATCGATCCAATAC
>JABDJM010000383.1 GCA_013002475.1 Saprospiraceae bacterium
AGGCATGGTTGAGGGCCATGTGTCCTTATGGGCGTGCGGGTTCGAGTCCCGCTCTGGGCACAAAGCCCCAATATAATGGGGTTTTTGATTTACGGTGGGACGAGAAGTTTATCCCGGCAAAGAGTGAAGCGATTTCGTCGGGAAGTCCCGCCTGTCCCGATCTAGTTATTCTTAGTGCCAGCGGTAGAATTTCTCCATCGGGGCTCTGGGCACAAAGCCCCGATCAATCGGGGCTTTTTTTTATTCTGGAACACAGTCAAAAGATCTCAATGGCTAAATTTAAGGACAACATTCCAAATGAATTTTAGAAGCACATCATTTTTAAAGGAAGCTTTCTTATCCAACCTAAGTATACAGCTTGCCTTTTTACTCTTTTTCAGTTCGCTACTGATCGGGACTTTTGGGTATATGCTGGTAGAAGGCTACGATTTACTGGAGTCCTTTTACATGACTGTTATTACCCTATCGACCGTCGGCTACGGTGAAGTAAGGCCACTGTCAGATCTAGGAAGAGTGTTCACCGCTTTTTATATACTATTGAATGTGGGGATATTCACTTATTCCATATCCGTATTTTACTCTTATGTACTAAAGGGTGAGTTTTTAACTATTATGAATATTAAGCAAATGGAAAAACAAATATCCCGCTTAGAAGGGCACACCATTATTTGCGGTTTTGGACGCCACGGACAGGAAATGGCGGAGCATTTTGAAAGACACAAGACCCAATACGTTATTGTTGACAGATCAGAAGAACAGTTAATAGCCAAAAGGACTGAATTCCATAAAAACTTGCTTTATGTGGTAGGGGATGCTACTGAAGATGAAGTTTTGGAGAAAGCGAATATCAGGGCTGCCGCTCACCTTATAGCTGCATTACCAGATGATACCGAAAACCTATATATAGTTTTATCTGCTCGTCAACTTTGCCCATCTCTTGATATCGTCAGTCGTTATGGCAACCCAAGATCCGAGAAGAAGCTTCGCCTGGCCGGAGCCAATAAGGTGCTTATGCCTGAGCAGATTGGTGGATTCTATATGGCTACTTTAATTAGTAAACCAGGAGCCATTGATTTTCTTTCCTATGTTTCCAGTGATGAATTATCAGATATTGGGCTGGAGGAGTATGCGTATGAAGACATGAAGGAAGAAGTACGAACTAAGAGTTTGGCAGATATGAATTATGCAACACGTTCAGGTGCTCATGTGGTGGTTTATCATAACCCGGATGGAACCTTTGAGATAAATCCTCCTGGGGATACCAGGATCCGGGAAAAAGGTAGCATAGTGGCACTCGGAAATAAAGCACAATTGGAAGCCTTTAAGGAAATCGTTTCAAATAATTAGGCGTTTAACAACCATGCCTATTCTTAATTCAAATAAGCGGGTATCAATATTAGCTGTTCTGCTAATCTTTTCTCTGCCTGGACTTTGGAGCCAGGAGAAGCCTAATTTCATGCCAGAGGATATTGAGTCCAATTATATGGAATTGGAATGCCTTTGTAAACCAGGGGTCATTAACAAATCTAGGAGCCGGGGGATTGATATTCATTATATCCAGATTCTAGGAGACAGCTTTGAGGAAGAAAAGCCCTATTACTTTTCTGATGATCCAAGTTCACTGAAAAGAACTCAAGCATTAACACTTAAGATCAAGGCTCCGCTGATCAACAAAGAGGGAATGAAGTTTTTGCTTGGCGCTTTTTACAGTTCCGAGAATTTCACCTTCGATGAAATAAGGCAGGATTTCCAAAATCCTTTTCAACATATTGATGGTATTCGTCTAAAGCATTCTGGAATTGAAGCGCTTTTCACCAAATCCCTAAACGACCGACATTACACCAATTTCCGGATCAGATATATGGCCAACGGAGATTACAAGGGGGTATTGGACTTTTCCGATAAGTACCGAATCCTGAATGCTTCAGGAGTTTTTGCTTTTAAAAAGAATGACAACATGGAGTGGGGGATCGGAATCAATTATGCAAAAAGCTTCCGCCGTACTTTGCTTGTTCCATTTATTATTTACAATAAAACCTTCAATGAAAGGTGGGGGTTGGAGGCGGTTCTTCCAACGATGGTTGTCGGGCGGTATAACTTTTCACCCAGATCAATATTGTTGTTTGGTATTCAGTACAATTCGAGGAGTTATTCGATTGATGTGCCCGAGACTTTTGGGCCAGTGAATTATGCTATGAACCATTCTGAATTGAGACTGGGTGTAGGGGTGGAGAAGCATATTCAAGATTGGCTTTGGATAAATTTAGCCGGTGGCTTTCAGGAAAATTTCTCTACTGATTTTGAAGCGCTTGATGCATCTGATTTTTCCTTTAAGGTAGAGCCCAAAAGCAGTCCCTTCATTAAGCTGGGCATTTTTCTCTCCCCACCAGATTCATTTTTTAAATAGTTCTTCTTGGCTTCAGATTTTACCAAAGCAAAAAAGTTTATCTGCGATAAGTTGGAAGAAAGCCACTCAAAGCGAATGGCATTATTGATCGATCATTATATCGGGAATAATCCTGAAAGGGTCAAAGCCTTGGTAGAGATCATTTGCCAGGATGATGGTATTCTGCATCAACGGGGATCATATAATATCTGGGTGATGAGGAAGGGAAAAGCCAACTTGCTTATTCCACACCTGGATCAGCTACTTGATAAATTGGAAGGCCCTTCTCATGATGCCTTTGGCAGGGGTCTGCTGGGGACGATCGCCAATATGACCATCCCTGAAGAAGCTATGGGCCGAATTGCCGATTACTGCATTTCCGCTCTAGAGAACCCCAAGGAAGCCATTGCCATTCGGGCAAACTCCATGTCTGTCCTGACCAATATTTGCAGACAGGAACCTGAATTAGTCCCTGAAATGGAACTATTGATCAGCTCATTTATGGAGCATGGAACTGCGGGTTATCAGGCCAGGGGTCGACGAGTTTTAAAAGAGCTTAACCGAATTCGAAAAAAGCACTCCTTGTGAAGGTGGCTTACACCTGAATTCACTTAAATTGTGAAAAATCACCAGAAACAATGATCAGATATAATGAGATCCGAATGAACGAGCTTGTCGTTCACAGGGTAGGAAATAAGAATCGGGCAGAAAAGAATTTCCTGGCAGCCGGGGTGTACAACTTGAATACAGAGGTTCGTGCCGCTCTTCTTTCTTTTTTTCTAAAAGGGCTCAAAAAATCCGAACTCCAGTATAGGTTTGAAATGGACGAGCGTACGGGGAGCAATCTGCTACGGGATAGCGCGGCAAAGATTTTTATTGACCGCGAAAGTCTTTATGATGAATCCGTCCATATTCTGAATCACCTGTACGATCAATCCTCTCATCCGAATATCAAGTCCGGTGAGTTGTTCGTTGTGCATTTTCAAGACCTGCTTATCGACGATGAATTGGTTGAAGGAGTGGGGATTTTCAAATGTGAGCGGAAAATGGAATTCTTGAAAATTTCATCAAAGGGAGATTTTCTGAATCTACAATTGGAGAATGGTATGAATCTGGGAAGGCTGGATAAAGGATGTCTTATCCTTAATGCGATGCAGGGAGATAATTACCGTGTCATTAGTATTGATAATAATAACTACGATACAGAATATTGGATGAGATCCTTTTTAGGGGTTGAACCTGTCCGTGATGAATTCTTTGCTACCAAATCCTATATGGAGATGTGTAATGATTTTTCAGAGCAGGTTGTGGCAAAGCGTTCCGGTAAGGGAGACCAAATGAAATTCCTTTCTGATTCCCTGGATTACCTTTCTGAAAAGGACACATTTGATTATGAAGAGTTCAAAAACTCTATTTTGGCAGAAGAACCTCTGAAGAGAAATTTCAAAGACTTTCAGCAGCACTATGATTTTCCTGAAACCTATCAATTTGAAATTTCTCAGCCGGCAGTGACTAAGAATAGAAAGCACCTTAGCAATATGATCAAGCTGGACACAGGATTTCAGATCAAACTCGATCATGATTCCGGGGCTAGCCAAAGCTATTTGGAAAAGGGTTTCGATTCCAATAAGGGCTTGCACTATTATAAAGTCTATTTCAATGAGGAGTTCTCTTAGGACAGCATTTGGTAAGGCTTTCTCGTTTGAAAGTTTGTAATGATGATATCCATGAAGTCTATTGTTTCTATAATTCTATTCCTGATAACTGTCTCCGGAAACGGATTGGCCCAACAGGATTCGGTATATTCCATTGTTGAAGTAAGGCCATTCCTAAGATCTTGTATGAGGGCAGAGACGGACCTTGAAAGAGAACAGTGTTCGAATCAAAGGCTGCTAACTTCTATCTATAAATCAATTGTTTATCCTGATTCAGCGCTGGCAAATCAAACAGAGGGGACAGTGGTTGCTCAGTTTGTGGTTAACAATAGCGGTTTCGTCCAGGATCCCAGAATTATCAGAGATATTGGTGATGGCTGTGGAGATGCAGTATTATTAGTGCTGAATAAGTTAGGGGAAATTGGCCCGGTATGGCGACCAGCTCTAATGGATAGCATCCCGGTTAACTTTCTGTTCACAGTGCCCATTAAGTTTAATATTCCTCCACCGCCGCCCCCGCCCTTACCTTATCAGGTAATCGGATCAGATACAGTTTACCACGCTTTTGATACACCACCAATATTTGGAGAGTCCATCCAGGACCTTGAATATTTTCTTTCTGAAAATCTAAAAGCCCCGGCTTCCTACAGAGATTCTTGCTTTTGTGGTCCCATGGTAGCCCAAGTGCTAATTGGGAAAAACGGGGTGATCCGGATCTCAGAAGTTTTTGATTATGCGGGATTGGGATTTGACTATCAGTTTCAGCTGATCCAGTTATTGAATTCGACCACCGGAAAATGGAAGCCTGCCACCTTTGAAGGAAACGGCGTTAACTCTGTGTATGCAATTAGAGCTGAGTTTTCACCAAAAGCTAGTTCTTGTGATAAGGTAGCTATAGATTATGCTGGAGCTAATGAAAAGGCTCGTCAGGGAGAATTGCTATTTGCTGAGGGAAAAACAGATGAGGCAATTGAGTTGTGGAGTTCTGCCATCCAGATGTTTCCCGAGAACGCCGAATATCGATTGCTCCGTGGGCAGGCCTTGATGGAGTCAGGAAATTTCGATTCCACTGTCTGCGAAGATCTTGAGATCGCCAGGCAAAAGGTGGCCATTTCGGCCCTGCTTGAAGGATCTTACAATTTGATCTGTGGAAGCAGACCAGCACAGGAGGAGTAAATTAATTACCCACCCTTTTTCCTTCTTCCTCCAATCCGGTTTTACGCTTTCTGGATTTCACATTCTGATTTCCAAAATTATAGCTCAAGCTGATAGAGGCCCTTCTTGAATCCCAGTTTCCAGCTCCTTCTGAGGTAAGCCCATCAAAGACGGATTCCCCATCCCAACCTTGTTCATAGAATATGTCGTTGGCAGAGATCTTTACGAACAACTTATCCTGAAAGAACTTTCGCTGAAGCCCAAGATTAAGTGCCCAATTTTCATTGTATTTGAAAACTCCTCCCCATACTCCCGGGCCGGAAAAGTAACCGGAAATTTCTCCCTTAAGCTGCCAGGGAAGGTCAATGGTGTGTTGCTGGAAGATACTATATGTAAAAGCCTGCACATCTACCACCGCCCCCTCGCCATAGTCCGCCTGGTTATTTATATAAGAGGCGCTTAGGTTGGTGTACATGCTCCACTTTTTAGCTGGCTGCATTGGGAGGCTCGCGTTTCCATTTATCACATGTTGTTTAGCAAGATTCTCCCAGGTGATAAATCCTGCCCTTGGATCATTTTCGTCTGGGCCGATTAAGCGGGTGATCTGGTTTTCAGTAAGGCTATACGATAGCTTAAAATTGTATCTGAAATTCCGGGTATAACCCAGCTCAACATTATTTACGATCTCAGGTACAAGATTTGGATTTCCTTTTTCAAAAGAAAGTTCACTCAGTCGATTGTTGAAAGGGTTGAGAACCTGATAATTCGGACGGTTGATCCTTCGGCCATAGTTTAAGGCAAAGGAGTGTTGCATTTGCGGAGTCCAGGTCAGACCTGCATTTGGAAACCAATTAATATAATCCTGGATCACAGGGTCTTCCTGCAGAGAGGGGTCATAGGCAATCAAGTCCCCGGTGGCATCAGTTTTTTCAGCCCTCAAGCCAGCCGAAAAACTTAGTTTTTGGCTGATAGGTCGATTATAACTGATGTATCCCGCATATACTTTTTCATCATAATCAAAATCGTTACTACGCTGCTCATTAAGATCATTGATACCGTCGATTTGATCAAAGTATAGGAAGGTGTTTTCAGAAACAACCTGACTGTACTTACCACCAAAACCCAACTTTCCTCCTGCAAATGTATTTTCATAATCCACCTTTGCAGTTGTAATGTCAATGTCGGTACCCGTGTCAAAGGCATTGATCACTTGCGACACCAAGTTTGTTTCAGTGGGATCATAGTACCTGTTGGGTTGGAATCGGTCTGATTCATTTTTATACTTACCATAATCCAAGTCTATATTCAGATTCTGCTCTTTACTAATATCGAATCTATAGTTTAGATTGTAAGTGTTATAATCCCGCGTGTTATCTGATGTATTTTCAGCGATAAGTACACTATCAATCACTGTCTGACTGGCGATCTCTGAAATCTTCACCCTATTAAAAGCGGAATTGTTACCCGTGTTGTCTCCACCGCTTACCAAAAATCCCAGGGTTTGCCTTTTGCCGATAAAAAAGTCAGTTCCAATCCGGTAGTTCACATTTTCATTTTCGTTTACTGAGTTATTTATCTCATCTGTAAAAACCCCATTCTGCCAATTCCTGAATTCCATCTCATTAAAATTTTCGGACATGCCAGCGCCAAGTGTTCCAAACACATTCAGAGCCTTATTCCTATAGTTAGCGGTGGCACTGACATTCCCTCTGGCATATCGCCCCTGGCTAAATGTGGTACTTACCGAACCATTGGTCCCGAGGCTCTTGTCTCGTTTTAACCGAATATCAATAATGCCGGCATTGCCTTCTGCCTCATATTTGGCTCCCGGATTTGAAATGATATCAATCCGGTCAATTTGTTCCGCAGGTATGTTTTTTAAATAAGCTGCTCTTTCCTGCCCACCGAGAGGAAGTGGTTTTCCATCAATAAAAATCCGGACTCCTGACCTTCCTAATACATTGATATTATCATTGTTGTCAACGGTTACCCCTGGAGCTTTTCTCATTAGGGACAATGCGTCCTCCCCGATACTATTGATCGTTCCCTGCACATTAAAGACTGTCCTGTCAGGTTTTACCTCCACCATGGCCCTGCTGGCCGTGACAGTTACCTCCTCCAGGTTTTGACCCCCTGAGGAAAAGCTAAGAACACCAAAATCGAGGTCCTGGCCTGCAGTAAGGGATATATCTGTACGAACAAGATCCTGAAGTCCCACATAGGTAGCCTTGAGGAAATAGTTTCCCTGGCCAAGGTTTAGGATCCTGAAAATTCCGGATTCATCTGATGTCTCTACCTTATACAAGCTGCTATCTGCAGTTTGGTAAAGAGCCACATTGGCATAGGCAACCGCTTGTCCATCCGGGTCCTGGAGTTGTCCTTGGATAGAAGATTGAGCAAAAAGGGAGGATATGGAAAAAAGTAAGCTAAGGGTAAGAATTGTTCTCATTGGTCCATTTTTAAAAGTTGGTATACTAAAACTACGTCCAAAAGAGGGAGAACGGTTTTTTTTTCGATAAAGACTCGAAATATGCTGTTCAGCTGCATGCTTCTTGAAAGAAATCGCCCAAAAACAAAAAATTCCCGAAAATCTTAGGGACTTCCGGGAATTGGCAAGGTATAAATAGCTGGGATTACTGTCGCCGTTTATGCACATAGG
>JABDJM010000384.1 GCA_013002475.1 Saprospiraceae bacterium
ATCCGACTCATATCCTTTCACCAACCGTCACAGACGCTTCATGTGAATTATCCACCAATGGAGCTATTGACCTTAATGTCACGGGTGGTACAGGCCCATACTCATTTACCTGGGATAATGGCTTAGCTCCTATGGAGGACCAGTCAGGTTTAGCCCCTGGAATATATTGTGTAACTGTTTTAGATGCGAGTTCCTGCGAGGTGAACACATGTTTTACCATCGGTTTTGGTGATCCGACTCATACCCTTTCACCAATGGTCACAGATGCTTCATGTGAACTATCTACGAACGGATCTATAGACCTTAACGTTTCCGGTGGATCTGGCCCGTATTCATATACCTGGGATAATGGCTTAGCTCCTATAGAGGACCAATCAGGTTTAGCGCCCGGTATATATTGTGTAACCGTTACCGATGCGAGTTCTTGTGAATTAAGCACCTGCTTTACAATAGGCTTTGGTGATCCGACTCATATCATAACACCATCCATCACAGATGCCTCTTGTGAACCTTCAACTGATGGAGCAATTGACTTAAATATCACCGGTGGAACTGGCCCTTATTCATTCAACTGGGATTCTGGCTTGCCACCTGTAGAGGATCAATCAGGCTTGATGGCTGGAATCTATTGTGTAACTGTAACTGATGTTAATTCTTGTACAATAAATACTTGCTATACAGTTGGATTTGGAGACCCTTCTCATAGCATAACATCTTCTATCACTGATGCATCTTGCGAGCTATCAACAAACGGTGCCATTGATATTGGAATTACCGGAGGAACTGGCCCATATTCATTCAACTGGGATTCTGGCTTAGCACCTGTGGAAGATCAATCAGGCTTGGCACCAGGAGTTTATTGTGTAACTGTTACTGATGCCAATTCTTGTGAAATAAATGCTTGCTACACAGTTGGATTTGGAGAGCCTGCTCATACTGTAACTCCAAATATTACAGAGGCTTCCTGTGGAATTGCCGCGGATGGTTCTGTAGATCTTTTGATTACAGGTGGGGTCGGACCATTTACCTTTACCTGGGATAATGGATTACCCCCTACAGAAGATCAATTCGGATTGACAGCTGGTACGTACTGCGTTACAATAGAAGATGGTACAGATTGTATGATAGATGAATGTTTCATAGTCCCATCAAGTGACCCGGATCATTCAGCAACATTTTTGACTAATAATGCTTCCTGTAATGGAGCTACTAACGGATCTATAGACCTTGCAGTTACCGGAGGTACACCCGGATATACTTACAGCTGGGATAATGGATTACCGCCAACTCAGGATCAATTTGGCCTGGGAGCCGGCATATACTGTGTAACTATTTCAGATGCCAATCTGTGTGATATAGATCTATGCATAACGGTTGATGAAAACCCTGCACCAATTGCTACGGCAGACATTACAAACCCAACTTGTAATGGGTTTACTAACGGGACTATTGATTTGACCGTAACAAGTGGAGTTCCACCCTACACCTACAATTGGGGTCTCTTTGGAAATAATGAAGACCTCTTTGGTATCGGCGCTGGAACATACAATGTTGTAATCAATGATGCTGCGGGCTGTTTCATATCACAAAGTTTTACCGTAATAGAACCTACAGCACTTTCAGCAACAACATTTGCAACCCAAGTAAGCTGTTTTGGTGAGGAAGATGGTGCCATCGAACTTACCGTTTTGGGAGGCACCCCACCTTATTCTTATAACTGGAATAATGGTGTTGGAATGGTTGAGGATCCTGTGGATATTTCTGATGGACTATATACAGTGACTGTAACGGATGCCAATGACTGTCAGATTTTATCAACAGTTGTTATTACTGAGCCTACTCCAATTATTATTGATGCAACGGTTACAAATGAAACCTCTGCAGGAGCAGCGGATGGATCTATTTCCGCCTCTGCAAGTGGAGGAACGCCAGGTTATGTATTTACCTGGGCTCATACTGGGTCTAATAACCCGAACCAAACAAATCTTGCTGCAGGAGATTATTTCTTGACAGTAATGGATAATAATGGTTGTATGGAAGAAGCCATGTTTACTATCTCTGGTCTCGATCCTCTAGAAGTTGTTAATGTTGTGATCACTGATGCTGGTTGCGACGCAGCTGGGGATGGAATTATTGATATCAGTGTGGTGGGTGGCCAGGTTCCTTACACCTATGCATGGAGTTTTAATGGTGAAACCTCTCAGGATCTTCTGAATGTTCCTTCCGGAGCTTATTCGGTGACCGTTTCTGATCTAAATGGAAATCAAACGATCGGAGGACCATTCATAGTCGGTAGTACTGCCGATATCACCTATAATGAAACTCATACGAATACATCTTGCGTAGATGTATTCGATGGAACCATCAACCTCGCAATTACGGGGGGAAGTGGACCATACAATGTTAACTGGAACAATGGCCTCTCTGGCACAAATTTAAACATGCTGGCGCCGGGTGTTTACACACCGACCATTATCGATTCAGAAGGTTGTATGGAGATCGGAGTTGGTATTACCATTCTGGGCCCATCGGAAATTAGTATTGAAGTATCCAATGTAATAGATAATGAATGCCATAATGAAACCGAAGGTTCAATTACCCTTAGTGTTACAGGTGGTACACCAGATTATTTCATTGGATGGGGAAATTCAGGGACGGGTCTTACCATTAATAACCTTGCGGCAGGAACCTACACGCCTACGGTCACAGATGACAACGGGTGTGTGATGATTGGCCCTGACATTGTGGTAAATGAACCCGCTCCAATTATTGCTCCACCAACGGTAACAGATGTTTCCTGCTTTGGAGCAAATGATGGAAGTATTGACATTAATCCTACCGGTGGTAATGGAGGCTTCACTTATTTGTGGAGCACCATGGCAATTACACAAGATCTGAATGATGTTGGGCCAGGGACCTATCTGGTGACAATAACAGATTTTATTGGTTGTCAAACGATCCTGGACCCAATAGTGGTAGATGGACCAGATGATATATTCCTAGATGCAGACGTGGATGCTGCTTCTCCTTCAAATGATGATGGTTTAATTATCGTTGATGTAACTGGAGGAGTTCCCCCTTATACCTACAACTGGGTGGGAGAAGGAGGACCCTTTGGAAGTACTAATGTTCTTCTTGGACTTGCGAGTGGCGAATATTATCTCACAGTAGTTGATGCGACCGGATGTTCGGCAGAGGATTCTTATGTTGTTTCTGGTAGCCTTGGGATAAATGGTATCGTTACTGATGTTAGTTGTTTCGGTGCCGACGATGGTTCTGTTGAGCTTCTTATTTCTGGAGGAGTTGAACCTATCGGATACCAATGGTCTAACAATAGCTTTGGTCCTAGCCTTTTAGATGTGGGTCCTGGAGAATACTCCGTAACAGTTGAGGATTCTAACGGGATCCTTACAGCAGCTTCCTTTACCATAGAAGAACCTTCACAAATACAAATTTCAAGTATTTCTGTAACCCCTGAAACCGGGCTTGGTTGCAATGGAAGTATTGATATTCAGGTAGAAGGTGGAACACCACCATATTCCTACGTATGGAGTAACGGTGATACTGATCAAAGCCCGGAAGATCTTTGTAAAGGAGATTACGAAGTGGATATCATTGATGCCAGGGGCTGTGTAATCACCTCAGAATTAATAACGATAGATGCTGCTGATATCAATGTGACAAACTTTGAGGTCATTACTACCCCTTGCTTTGAGGGTGAAAATGGTGAGGTTTGTTTAGAGTACTTTGGAGGATGCGGGCCATACTCAGTAATACTTGACACAGGGAACCCTGTGGTGGACCTGGATGGAAGTATTTGCTTTGACGGGATATCTGGCGGAGATCACCTGGTTACAATTGTGGACAATGAAGGAGAAATAGAAACCTATTCATTCTCTCTTTCTGAAACGGAACCGATTGTCGCAACTAGTCAGATCTCAAATAGCTCTGATGCTATGGATTGTGATGGATCAATAAACTTAACTGCAGGCGGGGGCACAGCTCCTTATACCTATCAGTGGAGTCATGGTCCAAATACAGAAGATGTAACCGGACTTTGCCCCGATCTTAGTCCGTATAGTGTCACCATAACCGATGCAAATGACTGTGATTTTGTTTTGGGTGATATGAATGTTGTACTGGGAATTTCAGTTGTTGCAGATATAATTGATGCTTGTGAGTTAATGGATTGTGATGGGATGATTGATATCACACCTGTTGGGGGCACAGGGAGTTACTCTTTTGCATGGTCTAATATGGAGATCACTGAAGATATCTTTGGCCTTTGTGGCGGCACCTATACAGTGACCATTACAGATGGACAGGGTCTAGAATTCCAGCAATCATTTACGGTTGATGCTCCAACTGCTGAACTGCAGGTAAACGGCACAACAACAAATCCATCAGGTGGCGACAACGGATCAATTGAAATTACAACCAGCGGTGGATATGGCGGCTACACCTATTTATGGAGTAATGGTCAAACTACTGATGATATCGATAATCTGGCACAAGGAAGTTACACGGTGACTGCGACGGACCAGAATGGATGCTTTGCTGTTGAAAGCTTCACCCTTTTTGGAGCGCCAGCCACGGTTAGTTTCATTCCTGAAATCCCAAATTGTACTGGCTTTTCTGATGGATGCCTCGAGGCTAATCCGGTTGGAGGAACAGAGCCATACGATTATGTCTGGAGCAACGGAGGTACTGCACAAAAGATCTGTGCCTTGTCCGCCGGTACTTACTCCGTTACGGTAACAGATGCCAATGGCCTGATCGTGATCAATGAATTCGCACTTCTTGATCCTCCACCAATTACAGTTGTTATTGAAAATCTTGGGGATAACAGCCTTCTTGCTAATGTGGCAGGAGGAACTACACCCTATAATTATAATTGGAACACTAGTGGAGGTGATACAAGCTCTCAGGTTGATAACCTTGCACCAGGTACCTACGCTGTTCTTGTGACTGATGCCAATGACTGTACGGGAACAGCAAACTTTGACTTATTCCCTGAAGGAGATTGTGACGATACAAGGAATATCATCACACCCAATAATGATGGTGATAATGATGAATTCATAATAGTATGCGCATACCAATTCTTTGATTCTGAATTGGAGATCTACAATCGCTGGGGTCAGCTAGTCCATGAGACCACTGGTTATGATAATACATGGAATGGAATTGACCTTGATGGCAATCCCCTTCCTGAAGGAGGATACTTTTACGTATTCCGATATACAGATGTAGGTACAGGTCGTACCCTCGAGAAAAAAGGACATATAACTATACTACGTTAATCCAAAAACTGAAAAACGTCTTTGACATGAAAAAAATATTTCTCTTTTGTTTGATGTTTGGTTTAGCAGGTTTCGTCCTTGCTCAGGAAGAAGCTGTCTTTTCCCATTACACAATTAATCCAACCCTCGTGAATCCTGCAACGGCAGGAATGGATAGGGATAACCATCACATTTTCCTCAACCTAAGATCCGGGTGGACCGGATTTCCCGGGAGTCCAAAAACCTACTCCCTGAACTATAATGGAGCGGTCGGAAATATGCTTGGCCTGGGGGCGATGCTGTATTCTGAAAACATAGCGGCATTGACCAGATACCGGGCACAGCTCTCCTATGCTATTCACATCGAATCTGGGGATTACAAATTTGGAGGTGGTGTTTCAACTGAGATCCATCGGACCAGAGTTTCAGATAATAGCGTTACGGACAATCCAACGCTTTATGAACTTGGAGACGATCTCCTGATGGAAGCCACAGATGGATTTAGTGAGTTCGATGCAAGTCTGGGTTTTTATACCCGGTATCAGGATCAACTCTACTTTGGGGTTTCATTTCCCAATCTGGTTCGCTCCAGATTGGATAACATTGAAGGGCTTGATTCCCAATTCAATTTTATAGCTGGACTCGGAGGAGAGTTTCAAATTCCCAATAATAAGATCAAGATCCAACCAAGTATTCTGATCAGACAAGCCAGAAATGCGCCCTTGTTTACTGATTTGAACATGCTCGTTTCATTCTTGAATGAGCAGTTAATTACTGGCCTAACCTACCGGATTGGTGGTGGAGGTAATCTTGGCTTCAATGTTGGAACAAAGTATAACTCAATCCGATTTCTATACACCTACGAGATCTTTTTGGATGAATTCCAAAATTACAACGGAGGAACGCATGAAATATCAATCAACTTCTTGATTGAAAGAACACAAAAGGATCCTGGAAAGCGGTAGAAGAAACAAAAGAAAAAATTAACAATTGGTTTTTGGGATGGCCTCTCTTTACTTAGGTAAAGGGGGGCTTATTTCTTATTGATGGAAATTCTTTAATGGAAAACCCATTCCTTTCTAGCACTTTACACATGATTTTCAATTGTAAGCTATAATTACCTCATCATGGGTATGGTGTTGCTTGTGATAGTAGGATACTTTTGTGCCAACGGATTAAGGAACGAATCAACCACAAATCCACTGCGTTACCAACGCTCTTCGGGGCAAGACAAAAACAAAACTTTAACACAACCCCCCTCCAGAAAACAAAAACTGTCCCTGAGGGATAAAGCGAAAAACAAAAGCTGTGAGCAAATAATATTTAGCTCATGGCTTTATTTTTTTCCGGTAGGTTATTCTTTTGGAAATGCATCCCTTGGAGGCGTTCACTCCTTGCGTTTGTCTGGACTCTTCTGCCATGGGCCATCTTCGCAAACTGTTCTGTTAGTTGCATTCCCACTTTCAACCATTCAATCGGTACCGAGGGATTTTACATCATTAGCCCCTCTGATCTTTTATCCGACCCAGATTGCGATCCTTTAGATTTTCATGTTATTGTATTTGATGAGGGAGGAGTGCCCAGCGGAGATACAATTGATTGCCGGCATGAGGGGCAATCCATAACCGCACAATTGTTTGAAACTGCATCTGGAAATTCCTGCATCACTCAGATCGATGTTTTCGATCTTCTTCCACCAACAATAATGGGAGGGGACACTCTGATTGATTGTGGACTCCCCACAGAGCCTGACATACTTGGATATCCTGGGGTATTAGACAACTGTACAAGTTTGGACACGAGTGATCTGGATTATGATGATGTGATTACAAACTATAATTGTCTGGAAATTGTAAATGGGGATACCCTAAATGCATTGATCCAAAGAACCTGGACTACAACCGATGATGCTGGAAATCAAGGACAATTTATTCAACTAATTAAGATCCGGAAAACAACAGTTTG
>JABDJM010000393.1 GCA_013002475.1 Saprospiraceae bacterium
GTATTTGTCTCCCCTAGGTGGACCAGCTCAGGCTTTTGGCTTGGGTGAATATAGAGCCCAAACAATCCAGCATCAGACCAAAAATATTGAATTACACCTGCCTGCTTGGTCTTTGACCAGTTTTGTAAATCATCAAGGGAGGCCAGTTCATAATTCCTAGTTCGTTCAAAAAAACCAGGAGCCAATCTTTCGATCCTCTGTTCAAGACTTTCCAGTGCATCCTCAATTTGAGCTTTCTCATCTAGAAGTTCTTCCAGATCTTCCCCCTGTAAATATGGTATGTCTTCTTCGATGGTTGTTTTTTCCAGGATCAATGTCTGATGCTGATCAAAAAGCTCGGACGGAAGTCCAGATTGCTCGGCAATGCTCCGAAGAACCAGGGATTCAAAAAGCAAAATCGCCTTTCCGCGCTCAATGAAATTCCAGGCAGCCTCCACCTGGCCTTCATGTTTTCCGGCCTGGATCTGCTTATGCGAACAAGCAACAGCCTCACCAAATATTTTCTTGAAGTTTTCAAGATCCCTCAGAACCATTCCCTCGTTTCTCTGCTTGTTGATCCGATCAAATATGGAATAAATTATTTCATAATACTCTTGTGCCAAATCCAGGTTGGACTTGGAAGGGTCCAATTCTTCATCAATTTCCTGAAGCAAAGAAGCAATTGGTCCAATTTCAAATTGATAGCCTTGTGATAGAAAGTAGTTGTCAGAAAAATCATCAATGTTAAATTCTGTTAATTCAAACGGTTTTCCAAGCTGGTAGTTAAGTGAGGATTCATAAGAAGAAAGAGCCAACCTCGAGTCCCCGAAATTGCGATACATGTCTCCCTGATTTGTTAAAAACTCAGAGTGATCGAAAGGATCAAAATCTGGGAGGCTTGCATGAAAACTCAAGACCTCCTTTTGTACAACATATGCTTGTTCTTTCTTGCCCTTTTCTTCCAAATTCCGGGCCTCCATCTGCTTCAACCGGGCATACTGAAAAGGTTGATCTTTGGTAATGTTTTGCTGCAAGCGAGGAAGGATAATTTCAAGTGGACCAGGTAGCCCCTGGTCAATCAATAACCTAGCAATATTATCCAGGTTATCCATCTCAAATTCTGTATCCCTCATTATTCGAAGCGCCGCATTTATATGCTCCGTCATTCTGAGCGTATCAGATAGATAACCATAGTTGAAAGCTAATTCACTCTCTAAAGTACCCTGCAGGGCTTTGTCCGATTCTTCTAATAACTCTAAACAAGAAAGGCCTTTTTGGTTAAAGGTTATGGCTGACTCATAATCCATTAACTCCCTTGAGCAGAATGCCAAATTATAATAGCAAATAGCCACCATTCGATTATTCCATCCTAATGTTTCATGTAACTCCATCTCTTTTTCATACCATGAAAATGCTTCCAGGTCGTCTTGAAGTCCCTCAGAATATGCCCCTCCTAACAGAGAGTAGCCATGTAGTAGCCATTTCCTTGAAATCTCTTTTTTTATCTCTAAGGTTTCAACAGATTCCAACAACGAGAACACCGGAATTTTGTAATTCCCATTTCGGAATTTCATTTTGGCGGAGGTAAGCCTCTGACCAAGCTTGTTATTCCAGTTGGGTGAGGTCTGGTCATTTATTGAAAGGGAAAAAAGAGAATCCGCTTCAGCATTATTTCTTTCCTCTAAGCTCAACCAACATAATCGATGATAATAAATATCCCTTTCAGCCATGGTCAGTGAACCTGGATCTATTTTGTCTAGTTCCACGCGAACATTCTCAAGATCAAAGGCCCAAAACAGACTGTCAGCTTTGGCCAACTGCTCGGTCACGAAAGGAAAATCAAGCTCTTCTAATACTCTGGAATTTTCAGAAACAATTTTTGTTTTGGGGGAATTTTGACAGCCTGAGAGAAACAGGGCAAAACAAAAAAGAAGGATGTGGAGTCTTATAATCAATTTTGGGGGCTGGCTTTGTTACCGGAAAATAGGGTTTACTCCTCACATTTTGAGAGTATTATGTGGGATGCACCAGGAATAATGCAGAAATCTGAGAAAACTTATCTCAGGTTCAGGGCTATTCTTTTTCCAGGATCCTCGCCCCCGCCTTCGGCTCCACCTCATAAGCTTCCAAATCAATATCAAATCGATCCTTGTAAGCAGAAGTGGCTTCGTTAATAAAGGACTTCACAAAATCCTTCCTTATAAGGTTTAATGTACAACCCCCAAAACCGCCACCCATCATCCTTGCCCCAAGGATCTCACTCTTACCAGTTGTTAATCCGACAAGGAAGTCTAGTTCATCGCAGCTCACCTGATAACTTTTTGAAAGGCCTTCATGGGATTGGTTAAGAAATGCCCCAACAGACAGCAAATCATTTTCTTTTAAGGCATCAACTGTTTTTAAAACCCGGCCATTCTCCTCAATAACGAACCTGGCCTTTGTGAAGTCCTCCGATGATAATTCGGTTTGATTTTTCAAAAGCGATTCAAGGGTGACATCTCGAAGGGACGAATGCCCTAAATGTTGAGCAACTCTTTCACAGGCTTCACGCCTGTCATTGTAAGCAGAATTTGCAAGCGTATGTGAAACCTTAGTATTTAAAAGAAGCAAAGAATATTCCCCCAATTCGAAAGGGAAATAAGAAGTAGAAAGATCGCGGCAATCTAATAGCATCACCATTCCCTCCTTTCCCATAAGACTTGTAAACTGATCCATGATCCCGGAGCGAACCCCCACGTAATTATGATCAGCCAACTGGACAACTTGAGCAAGTTCGGGACGACTCAAGCCTAATTCAAATAGTTCATTAAGCCCCAGTGCCATCGAACAACCAAGTGCAGCTGAACTAGACATTCCCGAACCAATGGGAACATTCCCTGCGAACTCACAGGTAAAAGCTTGCAAAGCTCCTGTCTTCTTCTGTAATTCCAGGGCGGTACCCATTACATAATTGATCCAACCTGAACGGGGTAATTCGTTCTCTAGTCCGAAGGATTGTGATTCCCCAAATTGGAGGGCTGTTGCATGGCAAATCCCTGATCCGTTTTTTTGGATATTGAAAGTGATCCCTTGATCGATGGCGGTAGGAAGAACGTAACCCTGATTATAATCGGTATGCTCTCCAATTAAATTGATCCTGCCCGGAGCAAAAGCCTTAATACGATTTGCCATGGTCACAAAATAACAAAGCCAGGCTTGGTCATCCAAGCCTGGCTTTACTCCTAATAAAGGAATCTAGTTTTTTGCCTTAGGTTCTTCTGCTTTCTTTTTGTCAACCTCCTTAATACCCTCCTTGATTTCAGTTTCAATCGCCGAACGGGCACTATTAAACTCTCTAATGCCTTTTCCAAGTCCTCTTGCAAGCTCGGGTATTTTACGTCCACCGAAAAGCAACAGCACTACAAAAAGGACTACTACAACCTCGTATCCCCCTAAGCTAAACCCTAATAATATTGAATCCATCATGATCAAAGTCAATTAGTTCTGGAAATAAGACGGGAATTTCGTTCAAATAGTTTAATCCCGGTCCTGGTATTTGCAAAGATAGCAAAAGAAGACATCTAACGCCTGGGCTTATACTTTGCTTTTGTGAACAAAACCTGGGCACTTTCCTGCTTTAACAACCCTTCCATCGTGATATTAGGATTCTTTTCCATGTATTGCTTAACGATTTGCCAGCCTATCCAATTGGCTGTCCGCCCGGGGGCCTGATCCGGCATTCCCGGAGAATCAGGGCTGGCCTCCACATATTTCCTGAACTCCTTAAACTGCGTGTAGTACAACAATTCTTCTGCTAAAAAGAAGGACCACATATCTAACTCATTATCATTTACCCACTCCACCTGCTCTTGCGTGTAGCCAAGTTTTATGGAATCAGGAGTATGGGGTAGCAGATGATCCAGGAAGTACAAAACCTTCCCGTTATGGATCATATAATCCAGCATTCTGTCACCGGACTGAGGAGGCATGATCTCTCCAAGTAATGTTTGCATGCTTCGGCTAACCAGGTGTTCCGGTGTCATTCTCCTTTGAACATATCGAGGGAAGATCTGAGGAGGATAGCCTTTATGATCTTCTCCTAAAAAAAAGTCCAGGCCTATTCCCAGAATCTCTTCTCCCAGAGTAAAATTTCCATAGGTATACTCGGAAGCAAAAGTGATGATCCGGGGGATATCCCGTTCGTGGAAATAATATTTATAGAACTGGAAGGCTTGTTCAAGATCCTTCTCGTAAAGGCTGAAATCGTTAAAAACCAGGGAACATGTATCAAAAAGATTCCGAATCGGTTGTGCCTGGGAAAAATGTAAAAAGGAGACCGAGTCCTGCAGCATTGGGAGCATCCGACCGAGAAAAACAGGTTCGAAAAAATCAGGGTAAGCTTGTTTTAAATCCTGATAGGCCTCCATCGTAGAATCCTTAGTAAATGCAAGGAAATCCTGGTCGAAACGGTCAACTTCAAGAGCCACAGAAATATGATCTACAGAGGGAATATCCCTATCTTCGCCTCCGAAACAACCCAGAATTCCAAACCCCAGAAAGGCAATTAAGTAAAAGAAAAGGTGGTTAATATGCATTGACCATTGTTTAAGAATTGTACAATGTCCGCAGGAAACTGCACAAAAATATTTTTTTTTCGTTCAAAGCATTATAGAAACACAAGGGACCAGGTCCCATAGAAAACTGAAAATGATGAAAAAAATTATTGCCGTTTTGCTTACCCTTGGTTTGGCCATACAATTTAGCCAGGCTCAAAACGACTTTCGATTCGGATTCCAGGTGAGTCCAAGTTTTGGCTGGATGTCCACCAACTCTCCCGATATCACCGGAAATGGAACCAACCTTGGGCTAAAACTTGGCCTAATAGGGGAAAAGTATTTTCGGGAAAATTACGCGTTCACCTTTGGTCTCGGTTTTGGCTTCAACGAGGGTGGAACACTCAAATACAATGGAGAGGGAGAAGTTTGGCCGGAAGTTGAAGTTCCAGCTGATTTTCGAACGATCATCACGGGCACCAACCTGAAAAACTCACTTCAATACATTGAGATCCCGGTCGGATTAAAACTAAGAACTCAGGAGTTTGGATACTTCCGATTCTTCGCGGATATCCCAGTGATCACTCTTGGGATTCTGACTCAGGCGAAAGGGGATATTTCAGGCCCCTACGAGAATCCGCCTGAAGGGCTAGATATTCGAAAGGGGATCAATTTCCTGACTTATTCCTGGGGAGTGGGTGGTGGAACCGAATACACCATTGGTGATAACATTGCCCTTTTGGCTGGAATTCAATTCCAGACTAGTTTTCTGGATGTAACCAAGGATGAGGGTACCACATTTTGCCCGACTGACAATTTCGATTGTGCTCTAAACCCTCCCAAAGAAGATTCCAACGGAAAAAATAACATGATCACCCTTAAGCTGGGAGTTCTGTTTTAGGACCAGGGGTACATAAACCCAGTTATTGGTAAAAATTTTGCTTAATAATAGCTAAAAGGCAATACTTATGAAGGAATCAGTATTCACCTCCAACACCTCAGATATGGAAATTCCAAAGATCGACCAGGACCAGCTAAAAGCATTTATCACAGCCGGGCTGGATGAGGATGTTAAGGACGGTGACCATACTTCTTTAGCCTGCATTCCCCAAGATTCGATTGCAAAGGCAAGATTAATTTTTAAGGATGCAGGGGTCATTGCCGGAATATCAATTGCCGAGCAGATCTTTCAACATGTGGATCCAAATGCTAAGGTTACCACAATGGTGGAAGACGGTGCTCCTATGGATTATGGGATGGTTGCTTTTGAGGTCGAATGTAATGCTCAGGCCTTATTGATGGCAGAGAGACTTGTGCTGAATACCATGCAGCGATTGAGTGGGATTGCAACCATGTCAAATCGTTTTGCTTTTGAAGTTGAGGATCTTCCAGTAACTGTTTTGGATACGCGGAAAACAACTCCGCTTTTGAGGTTCCTTGAAAAATGGGCTGTTCAACTTGGTGGTTGCTCTAACTACCGGGTGGGTTTGTATGACCGGTTTATGATCAAAGACAATCACATCGATGCCTGTGGTGGGATCAAAAAAGCCATTGAAAAAGTCACTGCATATAATAAAGAGAATCAACTTGATCTGGCAATTACCATTGAAGTGAGAAACCTTGAAGAACTTGACCAGGTATTAGAGGTTGGCCAGGTGGATCGGATAATGCTGGATAATTTTGAGCTCCCAATATTAAAAGAGGCTGTAATATTTATTGATGGCCGTTTCGAGACTGAGGCTAGCGGTGGTGTTAATATTAGCACCATTCGTGAGATTGCCAAGACGGGAGTGAATTTCGTTTCCGTAGGAGCACTGACTCACTCTTCGCAGAGTCTGGATATGAGCTTGAAAATAATTAAGGAGTAAGACTACACTGGGTAGTTAGTCATTGTGGTGAAGAAGTAGATCATCATAAAGACTAGAATAACGATCCACAAACGAACATCCCTTATGAGGGAAGGTTTTTCCGAGAGCATGGTTATGCGTTTGGTTAGTTTCGCTCTCAATAAGCCAAAAAGAGTGCCAACAGGGATCCCTACCCTGTCGATTTCGCCAATATTGTCTTGTTCAACCTCTTTATCATGGCCGGTCCTTCATAAATAAGTCCTGAATACACTTGCAACAAACTAGCCCCGGCTGCTAGCTTTTCAAGCGCATCCTCCGGCCCTCGAATCCCACCAACTCCGATAATAAATAGATTTCCATTTGATTTTTGACTCAGGTATTGGATGACCTCTGTAGATCGGATTCCAAGAGGCTTCCCGCTTAATCCCCCCGCACCAATATTATTAACCGCCTCGTTAGATGTCTCCAGACCTTCTCTGGAGATCGTGGTATTGGTAGCAATGACGCCCTGTATTTTTGTCTCCTCAACTATCTCGAGAATATCATCCAACTGACCTTTGGTAAGGTCAGGGGCGATCTTCAGAAGGATGGGTTTCGGTGATGGTTTGGAATGGTTCACTTTCTGAAGAGCATTAAGGATCTCTGAAAGAGGTCCCTTCTCCTGCAGCGCCCGCAGGTTTGGAGTATTGGGTGAGCTTACATTCACAACAAAGTAATCCACATAGGAAAACAACTTTTCAAAACAGATCAAGTAATCCTCTACCGCCTTTTCATTGGGAGTCATTTTGTTTTTACCAATATTCCCCCCAATGATCAGTTTACCAGTATTTCGATTCTTGAGGCGACCAACCATAGCATCAACCCCTTCATTATTAAATCCCATTCTATTGATGAGGGCTTCATCATCCGGCAATCGAAATAAGCGGGGTTTTGGATTTCCAATTTGAGGCTTGGGGGTCACGGTTCCAATTTCAATGAAGCCAAATCCCAGGGCCGCCATTTTTTTATAATGCTTCCCATCCTTGTCAAATCCTGCAGCCAGTCCAATTGGGTTCTGAAAATGTAAACCCATAAAGTCTCTGTGAAGTCCAGGACGAGAATACCCAAAAATGGTTTTAGCTATCCGGCGCATTCCTGGGATAGCCAGAAAAAAGCCAGCCAGGCTTAGGGTAAAGTGATGTGCTTTTTCAGGAGAAAGTAAAAACAGAAGTGACTTAAGCAGGTATTTGTACATAGTCCTTCAAAAATAAGAACGCGATATGGCTAAACTACTATTTCTTCACCAAGCTTTTCCATGTCTCTGATCAAAAGTCTTTTTCGATCAAAGGTGATCAGGTTTCTTCCACGAAGATCATTCAGAACAGTAGTCACAGTTTGGCGAGAAGTAGCCGTTAAATTGGCAATATCCTGATGAGTCATAAATTTCCGCACCACGGTTTCATATCCAACCCGCTGACCCTTCCTCTTTGCCAGGTCCAAAAGAAATTCGACAATGCGAGTCCTGGAATCTCTAAATACGAGTGACTCTAACCTTTTTTCCATATCAACGACCCGTTGGCCCAGAATCTTCATGAAAAACAAGCCCATTGCGGAGTGAGTTTTCATGACACTTTTTAGTTCCTCAATGGTCATGATACAAAGGGTTGTTGGCTCCATCGCTACAGCATAATCCCTTCTTTGAGAGGATTCAACCAATGCAAGCTCCCCAAAGATCTCTCCCTGATTGATGATCATTTTGGTGACCTCCTTTCCCTCCTCATTATTGGTAAGGATTTTTACTCGACCTTCCATCACAAAATAGATCTTATCAGCCTCATCCTTGGGAACGAAAATATTCTCACCCTTTTTATAGGAGCGGTGGACGAGTTGATCTATCGCAGGTTCAACTTTTTGAGGATCAAGCAGAGACTTGACATCTACATCTTCCAGGAACCAAAAACATTGATCGGCCATGAAGGTTGGTTTTCTTAAATGACAATAACCAGCGAAAAAGGTTCTGAATATCTGGACTCTTTTTCAGCCCTAAGTGACTATTTGTCCAATTTGAGATCAAAACGCTTCCGCAGATCCTCAACCAAAGGATTGGTTTCTTTCATTAGATCGTAAGTTTCCTTGATCGTCAGAACCTTTTTAGGCTTTGTGTTTTTCTGAGCAGTTACAACCTCTGGATCCACCTCAACCTTCATTATTAAATTGCTGTATCCAACCCGTTTTTTTAGGGATCGGCTAAAATCAACTTCATTGATTACCATCTCTCTTGCCATCCGGGACCCTACACTTACCCTCAGTTTGCCATCGTCAAGATCTAGCTTGGCATGCCTTAATATATTTTTGAAAGTGGGAGAGTTTATGGATTTACTTTCTTCCACCCAGGCACCTTTTATTTCATCCAGTGCAGGAAATACCTCTTCCACCGCCTTCTTGGACGATCCAAAAAGTTCTGACTCCAATTTATTCAATAGTAATGAGGAGGAACTATCAGAATCTTCTGATTGGGGAATCTTAATTGCCATTTTTGGTTTTTCAACCACCTCTTCGGTTTCGGCAACAGGGGATGCAACGGC
>JABDJM010000451.1 GCA_013002475.1 Saprospiraceae bacterium
CATCCAGGCCGCCACAGCGATCACCTTTTGAGCCTCTGGATTGATGATCTCAGCCGGCCAAAAAAATAGGATCAAAAAAAGTAACGGACCCAGTAAGTATCCAAGCTTTTTGTACTGAGGGTACCTGCTTAAAGCCATGAAATTGTTCTTGCCCTAAAAATAAACTATTTGGAATCAAGCTCTTTGCAATGGAGGATCTCCCAGTCCATAATTTCAACCTCAAGATCCAGGGTTGGAATATATGCAGCCATTTCAGGATCGGCATCCATAGATCCTCCCTGGAAATTGACTTCTTTTTCACAATGATTCAGATCCGTTGATACTTCATAACCCAGCGGGCATTCAAGGATCCTAAAAGTTCTGCTCAGGACATTTACCTCTGCAGGAACATCCACCCGACACCAAACCAGGCAATCCTCAGGATCAGGAGAATTACAAGGCCTTTCTGATTTTCTTTTTTCCCATACCGTTGAAGCTGGTTTCAAGACCTCTACATCCTCGATCCATTCCGCATCTAAAGGCTCGGGAAACTCTTTCCAGCCTAGCTTATCTTTTTTCCGAAATTGAATAAGGTCTTTGCTTACAAGGAGGGTGTCATAAAGAGTATAAATCTGGTAGCAAGCCGTGGGATTAAATGTTGAAATAAAATCCTGTGTTTTCGTGGTTTGATAAAAGGATTCAATTTCAAGCCAGGCATCTAAATAGAATTGCAACTCCTGCCCAATGCTATCCTGATAGCTTTCCGTTTCCTTCAGGGATAAAATAGCCCGCTTTATTTTTCTGGATTTCCTCAGCGAATGGAGCGAATCGAGGATTTCAAGCGTTGCCTTTCTCTCCTCGTTACAAATGCTGATCTCGTTGGCATAATAAGCCTGATAGTCCATTATCTGATCTAAAAACAGCCTGTTCGTTTCATAGGGCATTATGAACCTAAGTGAGCTATCCTGCCCATGGGAAAATGGCATCCATAAACCAGAAAATAATAGCAGCAAAACCCCCGTGAAACCTATACGCATAACATTCATCCTTACAGCAATATTACCATTTATCAAGAAAAGGAAATGTCCATTTATAAAATAATATTTGCCATTTGATGATATTTACAGTATATTAATTATTTACGTCGCATTTTTTCAAAAGCATTGGTTATGAAAACGAATCCGAGGGAAATAATCATCTATTATAATCCGGAATCAAGTCGGGATCGAAAAACTGTAGCACATGCTCAAGGGCTTGTCCCCCATGTAAGGACTTACGCTTTTGGAAAAACACCTTCTACCAAAACTAGCTGGCAAACCATCATTAGATCATTGGATATGCATCCGAAGGAATTGCTCAACAAAGCGGATCCCTATTATCAGTCCCATATCAGGGGAAAAGAATTTGATGATGAAAGTTGGTTAAAGGTGATCGAGAGAAATCCATCCTTAATAAAGGCTCCAATTGCTATCCGCGGAAAAAAGGCCATTCTATGTAATTCGGCACCGGATGTTTATAAGCTTACTTCTGTAGCCTAGGCAAAGTTTCAATTCCATATTGTAGTTTTACTCTGAACCAAACTTCAGACGTGAAGTTCATGTCACCTATGCCTTCAGGTCGTACGACATAATGAAGATCCAATCTATACACATATACCCGATAAAAGGAATGAAGGGCATTTCCGTCGAAAGTGCTTTTTGTAAGGAGGAAGGCTTTGAAAACGATCGGAGATTCATGTTGGTTGATGAAACCGGAAAATTCATTAGCCAGCGGAGCCATCCTAAATTGGCACTTTTTAAGCAAAGCATAAATGAGAGTAGTTTAACCTTAGATTTCGAAGGGAGCAAACAAACTATTCCATTTACATTTGAAGAAGGATCTTCAATGCAAGTTTCTGTCTTTGATGATACCATGGAAGCTACACCCCACCTAGGACCATGGAACGAATGGTTCTCAGATATCCTGGATTCAAAATTGACCATAGTAAAACACACTGGAAAGACTCAACGGATAAAAAAGTTGCTTAATGCGCCAATGCAAACAAAAGTGAGTTTTGCTGATGGCTACCCATATTTGGTCCTTGGAACTGCCAGCCTGAAAGAGCTGAACAAAAAGCTGGACTCCCCTGTCCGTATGGATAGATTTCGGGCAAACATAATCGTGGCGACTGAGCGTGCTCATGAGGAAGATTCCTGGGAATCCTGTAAAATCGGAAAGGTTCGATTTGGATTTATTAAGCCTTGTGCTCGTTGTCAGGTTCCAACGATCGATCAGCAAAGCGCGGAGCGCGGGGCGGAGCCCATTAAGACTCTGGCAGGCTACCGGAAAAAAGGAAACAAGATTTTTTTTGGGATGAATGCGATAAGCCTTGATCAGGGAACGGTCAGGGTAAACGACCAAGTTATTTTTTAAGAATAATGGGAACGAAGTTTTTGGATTAGGAAACCACAGACCAGGAGAGTTATCATAAAACGTAGAATAAGATCTTTATCAAACAAAAGGCGGCCACGGCCAACATTAAGAGTGTCAAACTATATGAACTAAGCAGTTTATTTTCTTTGTAAAGCAGGCTGCCAACGATCTTTTCAGGTATATCCTCTTCGAACTTATACTTTTGGCGAATCTCATCGACAATCATTTCTAAGGACATATGGTTGCTCATCAATTCAGCAGCCTCTGTTTTTGCTCGCCTTAGATCCATAAGCCAATTATAGTTGAACCGGGTAGTCAAACCCCTTTCCACAGCAAGGGTTCTTGCAGTAAAGTATAATGCCTCAGGAGGGTATTTTTCGGCAAGCAATAGGCGAAGAAGTTGATCCCGGGTACAGGATTCCATCTTCTTCCGAAGCTCGGAGATCATTAGTTCTTTTTTCGGATATCTGGTACGGAGGGAGGGGGATCTAAACTGATTATTCAAAGAACCTGCCAAACAGATCTTAATGTTAAACCTAATTATAATACATTCAATAATAACTTGCCTAAGACCTGCTCAAAGGTGAATAATTAGTATCATTGGGCATATCATAAATGACAAAATGAAATATCTGTTCTCCCTTTTAATCGTCCTGATAGGCTGTTCATTAAACGCCCAAAATATTTCATCCGGCCCTATGCTTGGCTATAATACTATGAGAGAAGTCGCGGTTTGGGTACAGCTTGACGGACAAGCTGAGGTGGCTTTATCCTACTGGGACGCTGAAGATCCACAAAACAAGGAAAGATCGGAATCCTTGACCACCTCCAGAAGACATGGTTACACGGCAACTTTAATTGCAGAAATGCTGGAGCCGGGAACTGAATACAACTACGAGATCCTTATTAATGGAAAAGCTGCAGATAGCGGTGACACCTTGGGCTTTAAGACCCAAACCTTGTGGCATTGGAGAACCGATCCACCGGAGTTTTCTTTTTTAGCTGGGAGCTGCATGTATATAAATGAGCCTGAATATGACCGGCCCGGAAAGCCCTATGGCAGAAGCTATTCTCTTCTTGAATCCATGGCGACTGAAGATGCCGAATTTATGGTCTGGTTGGGAGACAATACTTACTTCCGTGAAGTGGATTGGAATAGTCGATCAGGATTGTATCACAGATACACACATACAAGAGCCGTTCCTGAGTTACAAGGACTATTAAAAAAAATGCATCATTATGCCATCTGGGATGATCATGATTATGGACCAAATGATTCTGACGAAACCTATTGGCTGAAAGACCAGGCTTTGGAAGCCTTCAAGGATTTTTGGGCTAACCCAAACGTAGGAGTTAATAACCAGGGTGGAATAACGGGTTCCTTTATTTGGAACGATTGCCACTTTTTCCTTCTTGATAACCGATGGAATAGGGGCAGGCCTGGAAAAGAAGGACTACTTCTAGGTAAAGAACAAATAGATTGGGTGATCAAAAGCCTTCGATATACTCAGGCCTCACTGAAATTTATTTGCGTAGGGGGACAAGTGATTAGTGACCTTGACAAGTTTGAAAATCATGCAGTGTATAAAGAGGAAAGAAAATATCTGTTAGAGCAACTTGACAAATACAACCTCCAAGGAGTCGTTTTCCTTTCAGGCGATCGTCATTCCTCTGAAATTTCTAAGTTGGTCACGGAAGATGGTGATGTTTTTTATGACATTACTTCAAGTCCCTTGACTAGTGGTTCCTACGATCATAAGGATGAGGAAAATAATAATCG
>JABDJM010000457.1 GCA_013002475.1 Saprospiraceae bacterium
GCAATCAACAGATCTTATTATTCCTTTAAGCCTTGATGCTTCTACAGGTTCAACGTCTACTACTGTAAACGTTGCTGAGGTAACAAACAAAGGTGTTGAGTTGGGATTAAATGTTACTCCATTGAGAACAGATGATCTTTACTTGAACATTGGTTGGAACTTCACAAAGAATACCAATACGGTTGAGGCTTTGAGAGATGGTACGGAGGAACTATTGATCGATGGGCTTTCTTTCTTGGGTAACTTTGCCATTCCTGGTTCGCCTTATGGTGTTATCAAAGGGACACAGATCGTGCGAGATGAGGCTACCGGCCGTCCAATCGTTGGATCTGACGGATTGTACCAGCAAGCTTCTGAAGAAGGTGTTATTGGAGATCCTAATCCCGATTATCTTCTTTCTACGAATGGTACTATTGCATACAAAGGTCTTGCTCTAAGAGTTCAATTTGACTACCGAAGAGGTGGTGATATTTGGGCTTCTACTCCTTCTACTTTATTCTCAAGAGGAATTCTTCAGGAATCAGGCGAGTTCGATCGCTTTGTTCCTATAATTGTTCCTGGTTTGATTGAAGATTCTGAAGGAAACCTTGTAGAAAATACAGTTCAGAATACTCCAAATGATCACTTCTGGAGAGATGCGGGTGTTTTTTATGATGAGAACAGAATGTTTGACGGAACGAATTTAAGATTGAGAGAAATTTCTCTTGCTTATTCATTCCCTAAATCTGTTATCGAGAATACTCCATTGGGTGGCCTTGATTTGATCCTTTCAGGTCAAAATCTTTGGTACAAATCTTTCAACATTCCTGAGGGTGCAAACTTCGATCCCGAAGTATTATCTCTAGGTGTTGGAAATGGTCAAGGATTTGATTTCGTTACTGGTCCTACTTCCAAGCGTTGGGGTGGAACCATTAGATTAACCTTCTAATCAAAACTGTTAGACTTTATGAAATTTTTCAAAATAGGCTCTCTGGTTTTCGCCGTTCTTATGGTGGCTTCTTGCACAAATCTAGATTTGGATTTGCAAGACAACCCAAATGCGGTTACTCCAGATAATGCCGGACTTGAGTTCTTATTTAACTCTGTCCAAATCAATTTCGCTGATGCGACCTGGGAGGCTTATGATGAGCCTGCTGGTATCGTTCGTCAATTAGCGATGACAGGAGGAAACGTCTATGACAATAACGATTCTCCTAACAACTTCAATTTCCTTTGGACTGAAACCTATGCGAATATCCTTCCGGATATTGAAGCGGTTTTAGCTTTACTTGAAGGTCAGACAGGAGTTGAGTTTGCAACCGGTGTTTCTAAAACACTTAAAGCATACTCAATGATGACTCTTGTGGATCTTTTTGGAGATGTGCCGTTTTCAGATGCACTTAAAGGTTCTGATTCTCAAAATCCTACTTTGGATGATGATGCAGCCGTTTATGCTTCTGCTCTTGCTCTTCTTAATGAGGCAAAAGCACATTTTGCAACAGGTGAAGGTCCAGGAAGCCTTACAGACATCTTTTATGGTGGTGATGCTGGTCAATGGCTTAAAGCTGTTAACTCACTCATCATTCGATACAATGTGACCACCAAATTGGCTGGAGGAAGTGGATCTGCTGTGGCATCAGCAGCTGCTGATGCTATCCAGGAATGGTCAGATGACTTTGATTTCCAATACGGATCAAACAGGGAAAACCCCGATGCCCGTAATCCTTACTATACAATAGATTACGAAGGAGATGCTGATTACTATCAGTCAAACTACTTCATGTGGTCTTTGCTAGAAGAAAAAGGATTGGAAGATCCTAGGCTCAGGTACTTTTTCTACCGACCAGACTGTGATACTACAGATGAAGACAACTTTGCATTAGATTGTCCTGGAATTCCAAGACCTGTACATTATACAGGACCATACCCATGGTGTATAGCTTGTGAGTGTGGATACTGGGGACGTGATCACGGAAACAACGATGGTATTCCACCGGATGGTTTCAAGCGTACCACCTTTGGGGTTTATCCGGTCGGAGGAAGTTTTGACGCAGATGATTGTGCCGAACTTAATGGAAATGGAACTAATGGTGCTCTTGGAGCGGGAATACTTCCGATCGCAAGTGCAGCCACTACCGATTTCTTGAGGGCTGAAGCTGCCTTGACTATGGGTTCAGGTGAAGATGCTCGTGAACTTTTGGAATCTGGAATGAGAAATTCCATTGAAAAAGTTAGAGACTTTGGTTCCGGACAGGCTGATGCAGCTTTCGTTCCTTCTGATGATGATATCTCTACTTATGTAAACATTGTCCTCAATGCTTTTGACGGAGCTGACGCTGCTGGCCAGCTGGACATCGTTATCAAAGAGTATCACATCGCAAGTTTTGGAAACGGTTTGGATGCTTATAACAATTACAGAAGAACTGGTTATCCATCAAACATGCAGCCTACAAGGGATCCTCAATCAGGGGAGTTCCCACGATTATTTTTCTATCCTTCTGATCACGTTGCGTTGAATTCCAACGGTAATCAGCGGGCCCTTGGGCAGCAAGTATTTTGGGATACCAATCCCGCAAACCCAAACTGGGTTGATTAATTAATTCTAATTGTAACAAAAATGAATAGATTGAAATATTTTCTTTTCGGCATTGTTGCCTTAACCATGGTCGCTTGTGCGGGGGATGAAGAACTTCCCTTTGTAGATTTTGAAGACCTGGGCTATGGTGCTTATCCCAGATTAATTGATGGGATAAACGGGCAATATGGTGTTGCATATAACTTCTTTGATGTTCCCAATTCTTCGATAGATTTTACTGTGGAATTCTTTGATGATAATGCAGGCCAAAATGTTGCTTCCTACGCCTGGGATGTTTCTTACTCTGGCGGAGGAGAAGCTAGCCTTGGTACGATTACTTCAAGCTCATTTGGAACGTCTCCAGCCGGACTACCATCGGCAACTGTTTCCTTTACCTTTCAGGAGGTTTTGGATGCCCTAGGGTATACAATTGATGATGTTATTGGTGGCGAGCGTTTCGTGTTTGAAGGTACAGTTACCAAAACTGACGGTTCAACGTTTACATCAGCTAACACCTCTGGAAATATTGAAAGTACTGCTGGTACTTTTAGAGGAATGTTCCAGATAGTTGTGAATATCATTTGTCCTTCTGAACTGGGAGGTACCTACGCTGCCCATACGGAAACTCCAGATTGGTGTGGAAGTACTTGGGATGGTGAGGTTGTACTAGTTGAGGATGGACCTGGATCTTACATCATTACTGCGAATGTAGCTGGTGGTGACGATCCTAATGATTTCTCAATGGGTGCATATGATGCATGCTACGGACCTACATCCACTAAACCAGGTGGAAACCTTAGATTTCAGGATGCCTGTAATAAATTGAGCTATGCCGGTGCTAGTCGCTGGGGTGAGGTTTATTACTTCAATTCTGTAACCGTAGATGGTGCTGATTTAACCATTGACTGGTATAATGACTACGCTCCTGAATCTGGTGTGACTACACTTACACGAGGTGATGGATCTGATTGGCCAGAATTATTCTTTTAATACTGGATCAAATTACAGATAAAAAGAAGGCTGCCCACGGGCGGCCTTCTTTATTTGTACCTATTACTTTCTCAATACAGAGGTCAGCTCTTAACGAATTTTCCCACCTTCCCGGATCTGGTTTTTAAAAAGTAAATGCCATCTGGCAAAAAGGAAACATCCAATAAGGACCCTTCAATTCTCATTGACCGAAGGTACTTTCCATTCACATCAATGATATCAATCACTCCTTTATCATAGGCTTGAATGAAAACCTGACTGGAACCTGGATTGGGAAAAATATCTAAAGTCTCAAAAGTCGGATATTCTATTTGGACATCAGTAACGATAGTAATATCGTCATCTACTTCAATCACCCCATCGGTGGTACTTCCCTCAAGGACAGAATGTAACTGATCAATTTCTGGATTCATGATCATATCTATATGACCTGTTGGCCAGGTGACCTCAATAAAATCAATTTCGGTACTTGAGCCTAAACCGAACATGAGCTGGGTTGAGTTTTGACCTAAAAAGCCTATTCCGCAAGTAGTATAATGACAAGTGTAATCTGAGTCGAGTGGATACACACAAACTTTGGCTCCAATGCCATCCCGGTTACTAAGGACACCTTCCAGCTCAACCTTAACCCAGTGATTGTCTGTCTGAGTTTCGTTGGACCAAAGTTGTGCTTTGGCTGGAGGCCAGTTGGAAACGATGATGTCGGCAAAACCATCGTTATTATAATCTCCAATTGCATTGCCGAATGAGGTAACAGTATCTCCGACAAAGCCCTGAGCCATATCCGGGAGGAATGTCCCAAGAGAGTTTTGGTAAAAGGCACTGGACAGGACATCACTGCCTCCGATCATACCACTAATGTAGAGATCCTCCCAGGTATCATTATCCGCATCAATAAATGAAGAGCCCCAGCCGATTCCGCCAGCAAAGCTTACTCCCAAAGCACCCGCTTGCTCGGAAAAAGAATTTCCATCTTCATTAACGAGTAGGGCGCCACCTTCCTCCGTATTGGTCACATAAATATCTGTATACGAGTTCTTGTCAAAATCACTGATCGCAACACACATAGAATTCATGGCAAGCGCTGTTCCTGAAGTATCGCTTTTATCTTCAAAAGCGTTACCCGTATTGACAAGCAAAGTGTTGATTGTGGCCTTATCGTTAGCAATATATAGGTCAGGCCACTTATCATTATTGCAATCAAAAAAGGTAGCGCAGAAAGGTGTTTTTCCAACATCACCTGCATTCCATTCATCTGTTGCATCCGTGAAAGTTCCGTCAGCATTATTAAGAAAAAGCCTCATTTGGTTATCAGTCATCTCGCCTGCAGCTTTTCTCTCAGCATAATAAAGGTCAAGCCATCCATCGCGGTTTACATCAGCAAAATTTGCCCCATAGCACCTTTTGATGGTCATAGGTAGACCCGCGGCATCGGTGATCTCAACTAAGTTGAGGTTTCCCTGATTTTCCCAAAGATGGTTATGGTCGTCAAAGCCGACGGCAAACAAATCCTTGTCTCCGTCATTGTCGAAATCCGCCCAAAGGACCGATTTGATCAGCGCAGAAGTCTGCACCAGGAATATTTTTTGAAATGAACCTCCCAGGTTTCGATAGAAGTGGATGCTTTCCGTTGGTCCCGTTCCAAGACTTAGGTCATCCAGACCATCACCATCAAAATCCACAAAACTGACACCACCAGCGCCCATATGAATTGGATAGGTATGGTTGATTCCCGCAATTCCTGCTTTGTTTACAAAATTGATCTGGGAATAAACTTGCCCAAAGAGGAGCAGGAAAAAGGCTGAAAGGAATATTCTTATCATTTGAAAAATTCTTATTCTCAAATGTAAGGAATTCGTTGAGCTGGGAAATCAAGGTATTTGAAGCCTAGCTTCCCTTAATGGTAATAGTGTAGGAGTATCCCGAAGATGTAGGTTTCTCTTTTTTAGGATCGGACTTAAGTTGGTATTGGATGTTGGTCTTAGTCGGCTTCTTCTTTTTAAACCATACCCGGATCTTTTTGTGCCAGGTAACTCTCCGCCGAAAAGCCTTATCCACTTGGAATTTAAGCTTCTTTACCACTCTGGCAGCCTCCTCATCACATCCATATCCTAAGGAACTGATAACACGGGTATCAACGACTTTTCCCTTTTGATCAATACTATATCGAAGATAAACAGAGCCCTCAATGCCCTTCTCCAATGCCTCCTTCGGATATTTCAAATGTTTGTAGATAAAGGCCTGAATAGCCTTACTTCCACCAGGATAATCGGGCTTTTTAATGAAATGCTTTTCTTTTCGTTCCTTTTTCACACTCTAATTCTACGGGATTTTTTCTGCTTAGTTAAGAAGTAATATTATTGTTTTGGGTAAAAGACGTTTGACAAATATCTTTCAATTGATTATCTTTCATTTACAGTTAAGTTGTCTACACGATATATGAAGCACCAGGCATTTCTCAGATATATCGAGCACGAGAAGAGATACTCCCAGCATACTTTAGAAAACTATGATCGGGATATCAGCCAATTCTTTTCCTTTTTTAAAACCAGTTTTGAACTCCAGGATATTAGCGAAGTTAAGCATTTGCATGTCCGTTCCTGGATTGTGCATTTAATGCAGGCAGGTCTTCAGCCAAGATCGATCAATCGCAAACTATCCTCCCTGAGATCACTTTTCAAATTCTATCAGAAAAGAGGAGAGACAGGCAATCCAATGAAAAAGATCCAGGCCCCGAGAGTAGGGAAGCGGTTGCCGAAATTCGTTCTTGAAGATGAGCTGGCTAAAATTCTGGATCCGGATCAATTCTCACAGGATTTCTCCGGTCAAAGGGACAGAACTATTATTGAGGTGTTATACAGAACCGGTATCAGGCGATCCGAATTAATCGACCTGAGTGATCCCGATATCCAGTGGGAGCAATTGCAGATAAAGATCAGAGGTAAAGGGGGAAAGGAGAGGATCATTCCTATCCAGGATAGCCTGAGCATTCTTATAAAGGATTACCTCGGTTTACGGGATCAAGCATTTGACTTACCTGCTGAAAAAGTTTTTCTGACTGATAAGGGCAAGCGGTTATACCCAAAATTCGTTTATAACCTGGTAAATAGATATTTGGGGCCCTACAATACCATAGAACAGAAAAGCCCACATGTCCTAAGACATAGCTTTGCGACCCATTTAGCTAATAATGGCGCAGACCTGAATGCTATAAAAGAGCTTCTGGGTCATGCAAGTCTGGCTGCCACCCAGGTCTATACCCACAACTCTATTGAACAATTGAAAAAGATATATCGTCAAGCTCACCCAGGTTCGGGTGAATAAAATTTATAGCCTATGTAGATACCAGCATTGCTACTCCTTTTTTTACTAACCTTTTAAAAGAATTTCAATATGACAGTCAACATGCAAGCCATTCATTTTTCTGCGGATAAAAAACTATTGGTCTTTATTGAAAAAAAATTGGAGAAGCTGGGTCTATATTTTGACCGGATCCAAAAAGCAGATGTGATCCTTAAGCTTGAAAATTCAGGTCAGATCAAAGAAAAAGTAACTGAGATAAGGATTAGTATTCCGGGAACTGTATTGTTTGTTAAAGAGCATGCTCATACCTTTGAGGCCTCAGTAGATACGGCCGTCGCTGCTTTGAAACGCCAGATCGTAAGATATAAGGGAAGGAAATCCTCCTATTAAGCAAATATCCTTTGATCCAGGGACTCCGAAATCATCGTGATTTCGGAGTCTTTTTTTTGCGGAATCAGAGCGTTAGACAGGGAAATTTTTGCTTTTGCCCCCTTTTCTTTTCCATCAAAAATAGTATCTTTGCACTCGCATTTGAAGAAATGTCACTTTAAGGCCGAATGAGGTCCTAAAAAACAATTGAAAGGCCGATGTAAAGTATGCTGATTTAGACTGAATTATAACTCTTTAGTTTTCAGCCTCTTACAAAGGGTATCGAGTGATTTTTTGGAAACTTTTATGGCAAATATTTGCCTCTGTGATTGGGCTTTTTCCAATGACAAATTCCAAAATGGAAATAAAAGCCTCCAAATAGGAACCAAAGCCCTTGAAATCAGGTATAAAAATGGTTGGTTGCTGGTACTCAGTAACATTAAGCCAGTATAGCTCAGTTGGTAGAGCAGCTGATTTGTAATCAGCTGGTCGGCGGTTCGAGTCCGTCTACTGGCTCCAGATCAGGATCGACCTAAGCACATATACTTTGCAGTCAGGGGGTGCGCCGCAGTTGGAGAGGCGGGCTGGACTGTAAATCCAGTGCTTCGGCTGAATAGGTTCGAATCCTATCACCCCCACCAATTGTTAATTGTTTGGAGTACAAAGTCCTTGGGTAAGGGAGCCTGGAAATTCCCCCGGTAAGAATGCTTGCCTCCATGACAGAACTACTCCTCGCGACAAGCGGGCGTAGCTCAGTTGGTAGAGCATCAGCCTTCCAAGCTGAGGGTCGAGGGTTCGAGTCTCTTCGCCCGCTCTAATAAACAACCAAAGGGTTGTTTGTATTATTTGGAGATGATACTCCCGGGTTTTACCCAAATGTGCCAATGTAGCTCAGGGGTAGAGCACTTCCATGGTAAGGAAGGGGTCGGGGGTTCAATTCCCTTCATTGGCTCAAAAATTATTTTTAAACTCTTTTTATTAAAATCTTCACTGATGGCAAAAGAAACTTTCGACCGGAGTAAGCCGCACTTAAACATCGGGACCATCGGTCACGTTGACCACGGAAAGACGACCCTGACAGCAGCCATCACGAATGTGCTCGCTCAGGAAGGTCTTGCTGAAAAGAAGGATTACGCTTCTATTGATGCTGCTCCCGAGGAGAAGGAACGTGGTATTACAATTAATACTGCGCACGTAGAATATCAAACCGTAAACCGGCACTACGCTCACGTAGATTGTCCTGGTCACGCGGATTACGTAAAGAACATGGTTACCGGTGCGGCCCAGATGGACGGTGCTATACTTGTGGTTGCGGCCACAGATGGTCCTATGCCACAAACCAGAGAACACATCCTACTTGGACGTCAGGTTGGTATTCCAC
>JABDJM010000461.1 GCA_013002475.1 Saprospiraceae bacterium
GTCCAGGCAGAAATTGATCAATTCAGGAAAGTTGCCCATTGGAAAAGTATTTCCTGATTGAGGTTTCCACTCCAGGCAACGATCATTAACAAAGATATTATCCCAGTAAGAGGTGTAACCATATCCAATTCCTAAATTATGCGATCCAAAAACTACCCCAGGAGTCAGGACCTTGGTTTCGATATAACTCAGCTGATCATCCGGGCAGTTGTTATATACATCCAAACTGTAGCAGCATTCTTCAGGGAAGGTTACTGTGGTATTTACCATTACCCCAGCATTTTCACAGGGGTCACAGCATGGTGGGAGGGTCACACAAATCTGTTCAACATCGTTGCAACATCCGGTACTATCTTTCCCGGAAGCAAAAAAGCAGACATCCGTTGGAACCGTAATTGGGCTCCCCGTAAAGTTTCCAATAAGGGCAGTATATCTGCCGCTAACATCACAGAAATTGTTTAAGGGAGGACTCAAGTTAATGGGATTTATAAACCCACTAAACGCAAAACCAGAAGTCAAACCGTAAAGATTTACTTCCTGAACCGGATCAACGGATAAATTCTTTACATCAAACTCAAAGACATAGAAGTCATCAAAAACCGGATGGCAGTAGATCGTATCATTAATGATATCCACGCAGGGCTGATCTGTACCTGTGTCACAAACGAACTCTTCTACATCATCACACAAAATATTTCCAAATGCATCCCTCCATTCATAGGTGACTACCGGAGGAGCTGTCCCGCTATTTACGAAGCAGAAACGGATAGCATCAGCAACTGTCCCCGAGGGAAGGTTAACCCCAATAGCTGACTTTACACAAAATCGATTTCCGGTCGTCGAACCTGATATATTGAAGGCGGGATCAAGTGTTACCTGGTCAAAAATTACAGTACCCGGCGACAGATCAAAACACAACTCCGCAAGCGGAACAGGAGAATTATTTACATAGTCCAACTCGTAGCAACAATCTTGGTTTGGATTGTTCCATACAGCTGAGATCAGATCCACATCCATACAATCCAGGTTTCCACCACTGCCACCACCATTGTAACAATACTCGGCTTCCGGAAAATAGTCCCTTGATCCATAGTCATAGCTTGTCCCGTTATCCGGAATGACTTGTGGATCAGCAATAAAATCCGTCCAAAGTTCCTGAGGGGAAGTTACCGTGGTAGCCAGGTCATCCTGACAAATATTTTGGTAATCTAAACGCCCATAGCGGTCAGCCTTCAAAATCCACTGGTCATACAATTGGACATTGTTAATGATTGGGTCTCCAGGATCATCATAATTTATCCAACAAGATCCTGTTACAATAACTTCATCATTAAAGCCAATATAAAGGTCTTTAGGTGCGGACCCTTCCTGAATATTCGCTTGCCGGGTCCATAGTACATTCCCAAACTCATCTAGGGCCATGGTAAAGGTCCTTTCATAATTTGGGGCGAAAATCGGTACAAAGGTAGCTTCATCTATAGCAGACTTTCCGGTAAGGATGATCTCACTATATCCATTAATCTCCATATCAACCACACTTTCTCCTCCGCCTGAAATGTCGTAAATATTATTTGCCGTGCGGACCAGCTGAGTACCAGGAGGAAAATCAAACTTTTGCATAAACACCCGATACTTGTTCGGGAATGGGGGGCCGGTTGATAGTTTAACAGAATTTCCTACTACAACTAGCTGTGACCCGTCTTGCCTGATTCGAATACCCGTCTCAGATGTTGTTGGATCATTATCTACGTCGAATTTGAAGGTTGAAACTATGTTTAGGTTGTCATCCAAAAGAATGATATAGCTCTCATGCCCTATGGAACCGGTCATTGCATAAACGGCATCTGGCCAAGCTGGAAGCGCAGGAATTAACTGGACAATTGACTGACCAGATCCAAAGTCCATAGCTCCAGATGATCCTATCAATAAGTACTCATTCTGAATATCATAATTGCAGCTAATGATTCGGTAAACTGCCGGTCTTTCCGTGGTGGCAGTTTTATGGGTTCCCACCCAAACAACCCGACTCATTGGCCAATCAATGATCATTTCATTAATGACCTCATCCTGAAAATCGGTATTAGTTACATCTGCAAAACCTACCAGATCTCCGTTACTATTCATTTCTGAGAAGAATACATCCTGATTCCCCGCATTGCTCATTGTTCCCATTACAACATATTCTCCCGAAGGTGAACAAAGAGGGTTATTTGTGTGTCCACTATAAACGTTCTGAACTACGTGACCTCCGATTTCTTCAAAACGATTCAAACGTTGAGTACCACTCAAAACACCCGTCCCATCCCAGGTAGTCCGGCCGATCCTGTGATTGCTGTTATCAGGTGAAGATATATTTGTAGAGAAAAGGGTCGCTACTGTATCATCAGTTGCAAATAGAATGGATTGGCCTCTTTCCTGGTAGGAATTTTGGGTGGGTTGAATGGTGTCTCCATACACACAACCTGACCAAACGTTTGGTTGATATTCACAATTAAAAAATTGTACAAACTGAACATCATTCACACCAAGGCTTACCACCTGACTGGTAGGAAGACCAAACCAGCCCCATTGAGGAACTTCCCTAACGGTGTAATTGCCCGAGGCAAGGTTATTGAAGAAAAACTCGCCGAAAACATTACTTGTCGTTGTTGCAACCGGAAGGCCGGTGGCATTATCGATAAGCTCAAAAGTCCATCCTGCTCCGGTTTGATCTCCGGCATCAAAGGTTAGGTTACAATTGGCATCAAGGATCTTTTGTCCTGAAATAACTGAAGTGGCGCAGCATAGAGGGTCCTCATCATCTACAGTTGGTACCCCATCGTTTTGCGTTATTTGTCCTGAGACAGCAAAACCCGTCGCTGATCCATTTGTATTTAATAGTTCGAACTCAAGGAAATATTTGCCGGGGGGAAGGGTTAATACCTGGTTAAAGGGAACCCCCTGATTGAAGATCTGGGTTCCCGGCGAGGGGACAGGATTCACAATTGGAACAAGGGTGGATACGGGTGTTCCGTTTGCCTCATATAAATATAATCCTCCTGTATCATCCGCTTTTATTCTACCCGATATGGTTACCTCGGAAGTATCGCATATGCAGAAATCCCTTCGAAATCTCCAGGGCTGATTGGAGTTAAAATTGTTCGGACCAAAGCTGGTGATATTTGTAAAAGAAAGGGTCCTTGAACCGGGAAGTACATTCCAAATATTGTACAATGGTTGAATCGCGTAAACATCCGGAGGATTTGCATTTACCGCCCAACCAGGCCAAGCCTGATTAATAGGTGCCACATTTACCAGCGACCATAAAGGGTCGGTCTGACCAACATTAATTAACCCACCAGTTGATGGGTCCAAACCAGTGCTGAAATTTAGTACCGTATCTGCTGTACAATTGGGATTGCAGTTGGTTTGTGCACTAAGGCTCAAAGAAATCAAACCAGAAAAAAACAAGGCGATAATGGTAAACGGGGTTTTCATGACAAGAATTTTTTTTTCAAGATCACCCCGAAATACCATTGTTTTTCATCCCGTCGGACCATCGGCTATTTTTGGCAAACCATCGGTCAATCCCTGAAAACACAGAGGCCCGGACCCGGCTATTGCCGGGCCCGGACCTCTGTAACCTAGGTAGAAAGGGCGCTTGGGAACTTATTGCTTCATAAATCCTTGTGTGCCGATTAGTTGATTTTTCTGGTTAAGAAGGGAAATGAAGTACTGCCCAGAACGGATCTCATTCAATGCTATCCCCTCTGAATCGTAGCTACCATCTAGTATCTTTTTGCCGCCGGCATTGTAAATTTCGTAGCGAACCTGAGCATCGGAAGTACTTAAAAACAGCCTTTCCCCGGCCGGGTTTGGCCATAAGTTAATGATGTGCGAATTGAGTTCTTCCCTGGTCGACGTAGGACCATATTCCAATTGAACCAGCCCCGTGGAAGTGGCCATCCAAAGATCTCCCTGGCTGTCGCACTTCATCTGTCGGATATTAGCATTAGGAAGATCGGAAACGAAAGGCTGGAAATGCACCCAGTCCGTTCCGTCAAACCGACTCAAGGCATTGTATTGAAAACCACCAATCCAGACATTGCCTGAAGGGTCAACGCTGATGAGCGTGGGATTATCGGACAGTATATCAGAATTCGATGAATTATATTGAGTAAAGCTGGTCCCATCAAAGGACACCAGTCCCTTATCATCAATAACCATCCATACAGTTCCATCGGAATCTACTTCCAGATCAAAGATCTCACTGGAAGGGATATCTGAATTACTCCAGGTGAAATTGGTGATGGTGCCGTCTTTTACTTTGAACAGCCCAACATTACTTTTTGTGCCCACCCAAAGGGTTTCGTTTGTTTCATCGTATTCTGCAGTATTGGAGAACTTGATATCAGCCAGGTCCAGCCATTGAGTGCCGTCATAGCTCTGCATTTCAAACCCATTACTTACGCCAACATACAGCAGGTCCGAAGAAGGATCTTTTGTCAGGCACAGGACTGCATCAACTGTCAGATCTGAATTACCGCTTGTCCAGGTATCAAAATTTTGGAGCCCCCAATCGATTCTTGACAGGCCACTGAAGCTGCAAACTTCTACAATGCCATCATGAGCAATCATGTCT
>JABDJM010000469.1 GCA_013002475.1 Saprospiraceae bacterium
TCCCTTGAGGTTTATCGGAATCAAAAAACAGTTCTATCCAATCAGATTAAAAACCTTGAGGCAAAGATCATTGACTGGAGACAGATGCAAATCATCGAGGAGCTTAAGGCGGTTGGCCTCCCCTCTACGAATTATGTTGAACATAAAGCCATGATCCTGGAATACTCGGAAGAGCATGAACAGGCGAAGTGGGTATCGCATATTATCGTCCCGGAGATTAAAACAGGACTTGCTTACCGAAGTAATGATTTCAGAGTTGATCCGAAAATATCGACTGGTACTGCGATCCAGGAGGATTACTTTTTAACGGATACTTTGCCTGGTGGTAAGGTAGAATATGACGGTTATGGATATGACAGGGGACACCTGGCGCCAAGTGCGGATTTCCGGTGGTCCGAGGCTGCCTTGTCAGAGAGTTATTTCTATTCCAATATGTCCCCGCAATCGCCCAATTTCAATCGTGAAAAATGGGCTGAATTGGAAAGTCACCTTAGGAGATATGTAATCAATAATGATGTTCCGCTGATCGTAGTAACTATACCCATTCTTAATGCGGGATTGCCCAAGCTTGAGAGATCCGTCAATTCGCTTTCCATTCCAAATAGATATGCAAAAGCGGTTTATGATCCGGTAAATGACCGGGCCATTGGCTTCATCATGGAAAACAAACTGCTGACCAATCTGCTTGAATCATATGCTGTTTCTATTGATGAATTGGAGCGGGAATCTGGTTTAGATGTATTTCAAAATATAGAGGAAAGTGTTGAATCGAATATTGAAAAAGAGGATTGGTTTGACAATCTAAAAAATGGGGATAGGGATCCCATCTACCCTCTGGATCTGCCAAGAGGAAGTTTTAATACCGTCCAGGCGAAGAAAAAGGTTGGTCAGAATGTTTCAATATGTGGCCATGTTGTTGCCAGCAGATATTCCAGGAAGGGTCACCTGTGGTTGAACCTTGATCGTCAATTTCCCAATCAGGTTTTCTCGGTATTCATTAAAAAAGAGGATCTGGTGAATTTTGATTTCGATGTCAAACAAAGGTTTACTAATCAGTCAGTCTGCGTTCGCGGAAAGGTTGAGGATTTTTCAGATTCACCGAGTATTAATGTAAAGGGTCAGAATAGGATTAAGGTTTTTGTAAAGGGCGATGCGCAATAAGTAGAAAAATCGGCTGTTGGCTTTTAGCCACTAGCAATGCAATTGTATTGATGACTTTTAACTAACCAAGAATTGCTATGTGCCAGCCGCAAACAGCAATAAGAGAATAAATTGCCACAAAGGCACAAGGGACACAAATGCTATCGTGTTCCATCCGTCGGCCAAATGTGTTCTGTGACCCAGTACCTGAGACCTCTTATCACTTTCCTCCTACTAATTTCTAAAACTCATCAAGATCTCTTCAGCTAGCATTTGGAGGTAAATTAAAGGGACCACTTTGCGTGATCCCTTTTTCATGGTTATCTTGAAAAGCTTCCTGAAGGGAAAACCAAATTGGTCCCCATGTCATAAGGTGTATGATCTACTGCATCCCCTGAAATATTTCCCAGAAGTGGTTTTAATAAAAAAGGGTTGGGGCTGTTGTCTGGAACAGGCTCTATGCTAATAACTGCCACACCGCCTGCAAGGTCCGTAGGAAAGGCTAAACCGCCCGGAGCATTACTCACAAAATCTTCACCCGGAAATGGAGGTCCACTCATGGTCCCACTGAAAGGAGCTGCATCATCGGCCCCTGAGGGAGTAAGAAAGGTTCCTGTGCTTACAGGGGTCCCGTCAATAACTGCCCAGCCCTCGTACGCCCAGCCTTCAGGAAGGGTTGGTAGATCAAGCCCTGCCTGTGGAGAGCCCGAGGAAGGATCTAAAAACCAGATGCCGCTGTTTTCATTGTTATCCGCTCCATCAGTTGGAGTAGCAAGGATGTAGGTGCCAGTTGCAGAAGAAAAATCATTTCCAAGGGCATCCGGATGCGAAATACTTAGGTTAGCAGTAGAACCCGTGATGTTGCCTGCTAAGATATGAACGGC
>JABDJM010000473.1 GCA_013002475.1 Saprospiraceae bacterium
TGTATGCCCAGGGTCTTCATAAAACCCATCTCATTAAGAGCGGCACTCATCATGTAAAGGATAGCAAACCATACATAGGTCTCAAGGGCATCCCCTGTGCCACTTCGAATATCTTTTATGTTGTAAACACCTGATAGGAGTAATACAGCTAACCCTGCGAACGCGATTATGGCTAAATTTAGATCAAGCCTCGGTGAAAGGATCCAAAAGATGATCATTCCAACGAAAGTGAGCGCCATGATCCATTCCTTAGAACTCATCGGGCCCATTTCTTTCAACTTTTCTTTTGCCCTAGGGGGCGCCTCAGGCGTATACTTCCGGTTAGGGGGAAAAAGCCTATAAAGCATATAGGGTAATAGGATCAATCCGACCAGGCATGGTAAAGAGGCTACGACCAACCAGCTTCCAAAAGTGTTATTAACTCCAAAGTCAGCCGCCATTGCTGCCCCGATTGGATTGGAAGCCATTCCGGTAAGCCAAAGGGCCGAGCTGATGGTCTGTCCCGCAATAACAGACATGCATAAGAATGCTCCGGTATTTTTCCGGCTTTCCTTCCCAGGTTCAGAACCTGTATCCAAGGCGAGGGCATGCGTAATTGGATATTCGATCCCGGACCGTGCTGTGTTACTGGGAATTGCTGGTCCTAGCAAAGTATCTGTAATTACCAGGCAATAGGACAGGCGCAAGGTGGAATGTCCAAACCGCCCTATCAACAAAAAGGCGATCCTACTTCCAAGCCCGGATTTGATCACACCTTTGGCCACCAAAAAAGCAGAGAGGATCAATAAGATAAATCCCTCAGAAAAACCTGAGAATGCCTTCTCTGGTGTTAGCACCCGAAACAAGACCACTAGTACCAAGGCTATTATCGAGGCGGTGAATATTGAAGTCCCACCGATTAATACAGAAAGTATGGCCGAAATGAAAATGACAAATAACTGCCAGGCCTCTTCACTGAGATCCCAAGGGATAGGTAAATTCCAAATTATAAGGCCAAAAAGAAGGGTTATTCCTCTCTTTATCCAAAGTGATTTATTAAAGCTTTGTAAGATGGCATCCACCGATATTAGAATTTGATGGAGAAAGTAACGGGAAATTTTAGATCAGCAAATGACTTTTCTCAGGTTTATGTCTGTCCGTTCTTCGATCCTGTGACAAAGTACATTTTCATCAGGCCTTTGTTCTTAACATCCACCTCGCCCCGATATTCACAATTGAATTGATCTTTTACCAGGTGATAAGTGTTTTCCGATATATTAATGAAGCCAGGTTCTGAATTGGACTCCATTCTTGAGGCTATATTTACTGTGTCCCCCCAAATATCGTAGGCAAATTTCCGGGTCCCTACCACTCCGGCAACTACAGGGCCTGTGTTGATGCCGATCCTAACGCTGAATCGGCTATATGGAAAATTCTCGTCCTCTTTCACCTCTTCAACGAACTGAGCAATTTCGAAGGCAGCTTTTACCATTCTGACCGCATGGCCCTCTGAAGGTTGTGGCAAGCCTCCTGCACTCATGTAGGCGTCGCCGATGGTTTTAATCTTTTCCAGATCATATTTATCCATGATTAGATCAAACATGGAATAATAATGATCGACACTTTCCACCAGCTCTTCAGGCTTTAGATTTTCAGAGAAGCTTGTAAAGCCTTTAAAGTCCGTAAAAAGAACGGTAACCGAATCAAACCTTTTAGCCTGGACCCTACCATGCTCCTTTAGCTCATTAGCCGTCTCTTCGGGAAGAATATTCTTTAGCAAGGACTCCGACCTTTCCTTCTCCCTTTGGATTATTTGGCTAGTGGAATGTATAAATCGATTACGATGCCAAAGACCCAAGGCAAGCAAGGCACTCAAAACCAATCCGATAATAGTTCCTATTACTATTATCCGTTGGTTTTTTCTTTGTTGATTTAACAGATCAACCTCCAACTGCTTTTGAGAAATTTCAAAATCAGCCCGGATGGATTCCATTTCCTGGACCGAAGAAACATTATTCACGCTGTCCCGATACAGAACATGACTTTTGTAGTAGGAAAGAGCTTCATCAGGATTACCAAGCCTTTCCTGGATCCTAGAAATTCTAAGGTTAGCCTCACCTATCTCTTGTTTTAGTTTTTGTTGGGTTGCCAGCTCAAGAGAACCATAAGCAAAGTTCAAAGCACTCAGATCATCTCCTTTTTTAGAATATATATCAGA
>JABDJM010000508.1 GCA_013002475.1 Saprospiraceae bacterium
ATCAACCTTCGGGTGGAGGTACATCGCTGTCCGCAAGTCCCGACCGCTCCAAACACAGCTCCGGTCAACACGATCTTATCTTCAGCAGATGGTGTGATGATAATGGCATTGTTGCCACCAAGCTCAAGAAGGGTCTTACCCATACGACCCGCAACGGTAGCTCCAACGATCTTACCCATTCTGGTAGAACCAGTTGCTGAGACCAAGGGCACCCGCTTATCCTGAGTCATATATTCTCCAACCTTATAATCACCATTGATAATACAGTTCACTCCTTCAGGAACTTTGTTTGCCTTGAGCACCTTGTGAAAAATATTCTGGCAAGCGACTGCGCAAAGGGGTGCTTTTTCACTGGCTTTCCATACAGAAACATCACCGCAAACGAGGGCGATCATGGAATTCCAGGACCAAACCGCCACTGGAAAATTAAAGGCTGAAATTATGCCTACGATCCCAAGTGGATGCCACTGCTCATACATCCGGTGAGAAGGTCTTTCACTGTGCATGGTCAGGCCATATAGTTGTCTGGAAAGGCCTACCGCAAAATCACAGATATCAATCATTTCCTGGACCTCACCGTAACCTTCCTGCAGGCTTTTACCCATCTCGTAGGAAACGAGTTTGCCAAGAGGCTCTTTATATTTTCGTAGTTCTTCTCCATACTGCCTGACGATCTCTCCTCGCTTCGGAGCAGGCATAGTTCGCCAGGAATCAAAGGCTTTTTGAGCGGCTTTGATCACCTTTTCGTATTCTGCTTTGGAGGTCTGGCTAACTGATCCGATCAGTTTACCATCAACAGGTGAATAGCTTTCAATATATTTTTTGGAAGTGGCCGTAGACTTTAGACCAGTACTTGTTCCGTTATTCTTTTGCTTGAGTCCTAGTTTGGTCAGGAAATCCTTTTTCATAAGGGTATTTAATAGTGATTTTATTGATCAAAAATTCGGGTGCAAAGGTACTACTTTTTAGTGCCAGAAACTTGCTTACTTTGCTTATCAAATTAACCCTATGCCCTCGCGATTTGTTGCAGCTCCATTCATTTTAGCCTTGGGCTTCTTTGCCCTTCTGACCTTTTATAAGGATGGCAGTTTCGCGGTTTGGATGATCCCATTTGCCATAGTGCTGGCGGTGATCTATGCCTTACATCCTCAGATTGATTGGTGGTGGTACAAGGATCATCCACCAAGGCTGGATAAAAGGCTGGAGGGAATGATCCGCCGATTGTCAGCATTTTATAGGGGCCTCGATGTTCCCGGGAAAAAGAAATTCCAGGACAGGATCAGTTTGTATACACTGGCCAATGAATTTCTGATGAGAGGTCCTAAGGAAAATGTGGCCGCACCTGATGACCTAAAGGTTTTGTTCGCCATTCCGGTGGTGGAATTAACTTTTGATCAGGAAGAAAACTGGCGATTAAAAAATTTCCAGCGGATGATCTACTATCCAACTAGTTTTCCAAGCCCAAGGATCCACGATCTGCACGCTACTGAAATGGAAACGGAAGATGGGGTTATCCTGGTGGCGCTTGACAAGATCAAAAAATGGGTGGACCGTCCAGGGAAAGCCTTTCCTCTGATGCATTATATAATGGCTCGCGCTTATTTATGGTCCTTTCCGGACAAGCGGGCAAAATTGCCTGAGCAAGTAGATGTCCAGGCTTTGGTAGGCGCAAGCCTGGAGGACCTTAAGCAACACCTCGGAGAGCCAGAGCCTGATCTTCAGGCGGTTGATCTCGCCGTCAGGACCGCGAGAAAGATTGTTGACCTGCCTGCCGGCAGGTAGGTTGATAATTGTTGATTGTTTATTCAATGAACAATAAGCAATCTCTCCAATCTCTCAAAACCCACTTGCTTTTGCCTGGTCTGAAGACTTGACTGGGTTCCAGGGATCGTCGTAAGACTTGCGACTGAAAAACTCGTCGATGTAGGCTTTGGTTCTTACTAGCCTCAAAAACACACCTGTATAGAGGGTCATCAAAGGAACATAAACCCAGAGTTTAAATTCCTCTTCCCTCCTTTCACTCAAAAAATATAAAGAGATCATCTGCAAATAGCCCGCAACTACGTAGAGTGTGATATTCATGGGGACTATGTACAAC
>JABDJM010000181.1 GCA_013002475.1 Saprospiraceae bacterium
GCACTGATGTCATTCCGGTTTTAAACATGTCATCTCCAAGGTAGCCCCGTAAATTATGCATCATGCAGGCTCCCTTGTTGTAGGTGTGGGTGCCATAAGTATGTTCATAGGGAATCCCGGAAAGAGGCCAATAGCCTTCATCCTCAATGTGCGCTGATTGAAGGACTTCAAGGTGGTTGTCTTTTACCTGATCTATGAATGCTTCTCTACCAAATAGATATTCAGTGACGAGATGGGCTCCGTACTCCGCATTTCCTTCCTTGAACCACATATCAGATGCTGCCGGGATTCCAGCAACATTGCCCCACCAATGGTGGGCCAGCTCGTGAGCCATTAGTCGGCGATGCCGGAAAGTGTTTCCTTCAATGGCCACAGAAGTTGGATAGGCAATTAGAGTGGAATGCTCCATCGCTCCAACAGCTGTAGTAACATATCCTGCTTTTTCCCATGCAAAAGGTCCAAACCAAAATTCCAATGCATCAATTGTGCCGCCCAGATCCTCAAATGAGCCGATCATGGCTTCGATATTCGAAGGAGCAGCCAATAGCTGCGTGGGAACATCCCCATTCATACCGATATGGATATCATTGTTTTCAACGAATTCTCCAACAGCAATCCCAGCCAAATAGCTTGGGATCTCCTGGCTTAATCTGAAAGATCTTTTTAGCAAGTTGTTGCCCAGGTCTTCTTCTCCTAAATAGGTTCCGGAGCAGTGGGCTCTTTTCGGAGCCTCTGAAATAATGGAAAAATCATAAGTAGCCCGTTCGACGAAGTTGTCAAAGCAGGGGTACCAACCTCGACCATAGTTATAGGGATTAGCCCCCAACCCAATGCCGAGGTTATAGGCGATACCAGCCTGAAAATCCAGGCCACCAAAGCCTCCTGGACTGACCGTAGGTTGACCATGATAGGCTACCCGTATAGTACTGGTATCTCCTGGAGATAAAGGCGGAAAGTCGGCGCTTACAAAAAGGCCATCATGGACAAAACTCAAGGGAAGAGAACCATCCAGTTCTACCGAATCTACAGTAAAGCCTAGTAGATTAAGTTCTATCGAACTGACATTCTGCAATTTAGGAGTAAAGGTTATGTCCGTATACCCCTCAATAATCCGACCCGAGAAATCTACTATAGTTAGCTGGATATCATAGTTTAGAATATCAATGGTATCAGACCGCTCAGAGCTTTTTTGTAGAAACTCTTTTTCCACCTTTGATAGCGGTGCCAACTTAGCCCCAAAGGGTGCATGTCGACAACCCTTAAAATGTGGTTGAGCTTCGCTTGAAAAAAAAATGAATAAGGCAAGCAGCGTAATAAGCGAAGCTCTCATAAATTTTATAGTTGGCCCTTGATAGGAGTGAACATTTCTAGTTTCATGATCCTTGCTTCCTTCTCGCTAATGCTTCCAAAACCAAATATTCCTCCGGAAGCCCTGGCTACGTGTTTTGCAAAAGATCTGAAACTAGCAACGAAATTATTGGCGGTATGGGTCTCTAGTTCGCCCAATATCGGGTTAAGCTTTGAGAGTCTTTCTTCAATAATCTCTCTTCGTTTTTCGTGGTCACCCGGAAGCTCCTTTCTAAGCTCGTCTATTCGGTCAGAAATCCTGTCATCTACCATTTCATAGTAGGTGTTCAGAGCACTCGGAAAATCAAATTGGCGAATCTTGATCAGCTTTTCGGCCCAATTCAATTCTCCCTCTTTGATTTTTCCATCAACTCCGGCTATGTAGACGGTGATAAGGGGCAAAGCATCCAGGAACAGTGATAAATCCTCCTCTGGGAGGTCAGTGAAATTGGATATCATATCAGTTTTTTTTAATTGTCCTATTTACTACTGCAAAGATAAATCTAAACCCCCAAAAAGGCTTGGTTTTTCGATAAAAAGAAAGGAATTCTCGAGGGCTGCCATGGTGAGTTTGTATATTTATGTTTTCACCAAAAATTCCTGTCAAATTGGGCAAAAAGCCTTCCAGCAAATCCAAGGGTAAGACCACGCCTTTAATGCAGCAATACTTCCAGATGAAGCAGCAGCATCCTGATGCTCTATTGCTATTTCGGGTGGGTGATTTCTACGAGACCTTTGGAGAGGATGCAGTGAAAGCTGCCAAAGCGCTGGCAATCACTTTGACAAGTCGAAATAATGGTGGATCTGATATAGCATTAGCCGGTTTTCCATATCACTCTTTGGATGTTTATTTGCCTCGTTTGGTTCGGGCAGGCTACCGGGTTGCCGTCTGTGAACAACTTGAAAAGCCAAGTAAGGAGAAAAAGATCGTTAAAAGGGGTGTGACCGAAGTGATTACACCTGGGGTGGCAGTTGATGACCAATTATTAGAGGCTAAGAGAAATAACTATTTGGCCAGCCTTAGCTTTGGAAGAAGAAATGAGCTAGGGGTGGCCCTTATTGATTTGTCCACCGGTGAGTTTCTCTGCTCTGAAGGGGATCGGTATTACATTGAAAAGATCCTGCAGAGCTTCAACCCCAATGAGATCATTTTCTCAAAATCCCATAAGTCTGAAATTCAGGATCATTTTGCAAGCCAGTATTACACTTATGGGGTTGAGGAATGGGTTTTTACCCTTGATTATGCCCGGGAAAAACTCTTGACCCATTTCAATACCCAATCTTTGAAAGGATATGGCATTGAAGACCTTGAGCTTGGTCAGGTGGCAGCGGGCTCTGTCCTGCATTATTTAAATACTACTGAGAATTTCAATCTCCAGCATATTCGAAAGATCAATCGGCTCGAAAGAGACCGATTTGTATGGTTAGACCGATTTACCATTCGGAATCTGGAATTACTTACTACTACTCAGCCTGATGGCATCCCTCTTATAGATATCCTGGACAAGACGGTCAATCCAATGGGGGGGAGATTATTACGTAAATGGGTGGTACTTCCATTAAAGGAACCTTCCTTGATCCAGGAACGTCTGGACATGGTGGAGTTCCTTGTAAAGGATTCCACTTTGCGGGCTGATCTGATTGATCTCCTTCAGACTGTTGGCGATCTGGAAAGGCTGTTGTCGAAGGTTCCTTTGGGAAAGATCAATCCCCGGGAAGTTTATCAATTAGGGAAGTCATTAACCTCTTTGGATCCCGTCCAAATTTTGTTGGAAGAAAGTGAAGATCCCGGTCTTAAGGCCCTTGCAGGAAAGTTGGATCCATGCGGTCCTCTAAGGGAGCAGATCTTGCATCAATTAAAAGAGGAGCCACCCGTTAGTCTTTCAAAAGGTGGAGTTATTGCGGAGGGAGTTAATGAGGAGTTGGACGAGCTCAGAAGGCTGATCCATAACTCGAAGGAAGTGCTTGCTGAAATTCAAAAGCGAGAAGCCGAGGCCACCGGAATTACCAATCTTAAAATTGGATTTAATAATGTTTTTGGATTCTACCTGGAGGTCACCAATAAATACAAGGGCCAGGGTCTTGTACCAGATAATTGGATCAGGAAACAAACACTTACCAATTCGGAACGGTATATCACCGAAGAACTAAAACAATTAGAAACCAAAATTTTAGGGGCGGAAGAAAAGGTGATCACACTGGAAGCTACTCTATTCGAATCCCTTGTCCAGGTGATCGTTGAGTACATTGATCCTATCCAGCAAAATGCTTTTTGTATCGCTACCTTGGATTGTCTTCTTTCCTTCGCTCAGGTTGCCTACAAACAACAATATTGCAAGCCTTCGATTGATGATTCTTTTGGACTGGACATTAAGCAGGGAAGGCATCCGGTCATTGAGCAGCATTTGGACCTTGGAGAAAGCTATGTTCCCAATGATGTGTTTCTGAACAACGAGGACAAACAGATCATAGTAATTACCGGACCCAATATGTCGGGTAAGTCTGCTGTCCTGCGCCAAACCGCGCTGATCGCGCTAATGGCCCAGATGGGTTCCTTTGTTCCGGCACAGTCGGCAAAGATCGGCTACCTGGACCGTGTTTTCACAAGAGTCGGAGCCAGTGATAATCTCTCAACAGGGGAGTCAACTTTTATGGTTGAAATGAATGAAACTGCTTCGATCATGAATAATCTTTCTGACAGAAGTTTGATCCTGTTGGATGAGATTGGCCGGGGAACCTCTACCTACGACGGTATCAGTATCGCCTGGTCCCTGGTTGAATTCCTTCATCAAAACGGTGCTGCAAAACCAAAGACTTTGTTTGCCACTCATTATCATGAGCTGAACGAACTGGCCGACAAACTTCCGGGAGTTCATAACTACAATATCTCCACAAGACAAGTGGGCAACAAAGTGATCTTCTTACGGAAGCTTGTTCCTGGTGGAAGTAATCACAGTTTTGGAATTTATGTAGCAAGACTGGCAGGGATGCCGGCATCTGTTGTCGCTCGCGCCCAGGAAATATTATCCACACTTGAAGAAAAAGCAGTTCAACTAAGGGATACGGGAGAGGGAACTGCTGATATTCTGAAGGATGTTCAGGTACCTAGTCATCAACTGTCTATCTTTGAGACGGTAGATCCTTTAGCTGGAAAAATCAAAGAAGCGATTCTGGATCTGGATGTGAATAGCATGACACCGATTGAGTGCATGATGAAGCTGGCAGAACTGAGCAAGCTTGTAAAAGAGCAGGAGTAATTACATTCCAAAGCCTTTCGGCATTCCCCGCATTCCCCCACTTCGACTGACCTTATGCATCATTTTCCGCATTTGATCAAACTGCTTGATAAACATATTGATCTCGTGGATATTTCTGCCACAGCCTCTGGCTATCCTGCGCTTTCTACTCATATTTAAAAGTTCCGGTGCACCGCGCTCCTGAGGAGTCATGGATTGAATAATGGCTTCGACCTTCGCAAAAGCCTTATCGTCGATATCAAGGTTTTTGGTCATTTTGGCCATGCCTGGGATCATGCCCAACAAGGATTTGATATCACCCATTTTACGGATCTGATTAAGCTGTCCTAAGAAGTCATTGAAGTCGAATTTGTTCTTCTTGATCTTCTTCTCGATCCGTTTCTGTTCCTTTTCATCAAATTGGGCCTGCGCTTTTTCAACAAAGGATACGATGTCTCCCATGCCCAAAATTCGCTGAGCCATCCGATCAGGGTGGAACACATCAAGAGTTTCTACCGTCTCCCCGGTGCTGACAAACTTGATAGGCTTGCCAACGGTATACTTAACAGAAAGAGCAGCTCCACCT
>JABDJM010000556.1 GCA_013002475.1 Saprospiraceae bacterium
AGGATGAAATCATTTCTTTTTATGTGCGCTAATTCGTGCGCCAAAATTGCCTCAGTTTCTTCCGGGCTTAATTGATTGACAAACCCTATTGGAAAAAGTATTACTGGTTTCAGGTGTTGCACGGTCATCGGTACCTGGCAAGCAACATGCTGAAGAACTTGTATGGGTTTACGAAGGCCCAATCTTTTGGCAAATACCTGGCATTTCTCAATCCAGATAGAGTCCATCATTTGACCTTCACGACATATTTGTTTAGTCTGGAAATATCCGAGTACTATTCTTGAAATGGCTATCAAAGCACCAAGGGCCCAAAAGAGGGTTATTACTGGGATCCAATTGGAAAGTGAAGGACTTGCCGCTACTGTTTCGCTCATATTGACCGTCAGTGCCGACAGAGCTGTTTGTCCAGCTGCAGGTGATTCGATCAATATTAATAAAGTAGAAAGAGAGATCATCAACTGGCTGAGCAAGGCAAGGCCTGCCAGTTCAAATCTGCGTTTAGCGGAATACCTTGAAAGGGCATGGTATCCAATAAAGAAAAGAATACCCACCAGCGTAGCCTGCCAGAGAGAGTGGACTAAGGTCCAACCTATTGCTTCAAATATGGGATGATTAAGCACTTGCATCGTTTTGATTTAGGAGTTATTCTGATTGGATTCGATCAGGCTGATCATGTCTTTGATCTGTTGTAGTTCTTCAGGACTTGCATTTCGATTTCCCAGGACTTGCATGACCAATTGAGATTCCGAACCTTTAAAGGCCAGATTCACCAGCTTAGTAACAAGATTTTGCTTTGCAATTTTTTCCTGAACATTGGCCCGGTAGATATGAGTCCTTTGCTCAGTATTCCTTTTGGCCAGGCCTTTACTCACCATGATCTGCATCAGCTTGAGAGTAGTTGTATACCCTGCATCACCAGTGGGGTAAAGGGTTTCGTGAACCGTTCGGACCGAAACCGGGCCTGTTTCCCAAAGGATCTGAAGGATGGCCATCTCTGCTTCGGTGGGTCTGTGTTGATCGGGCTTTTTCATAAATACGAAATGTTTCGTAGCAAATATATACGAATGTCTTCGTATTAATCAACTTTTCTACGAAGTATTTCGTATTACTAACGAAACTTTAACATTTTACTCTAAAGAGTCCCATTAATGAAAAGGGTTGCTGAATTCCAAAAAAAAAGGCCCGAACCCTCAAGCCCGGACCTCATTCCAATTCTTTTATGGAGCATTTAAGTCTACCCTGAGGAAATTTGAAGTTACTCCCTAGTAAAACAAAAGAGTATTCAAAAAATGGGACATTGCCCTTTGAATCGTTTTCCCCGCTTATTCCGCTTACGTTTAACCTTGAAAAGTTTTTTTTGAGAGCGGAGAACTTCGGCTTGGCTTTTAATGGGGTACTGTGGAAAATCATCTTCAACCTCCTCAGCTTGCTTTGAGCTAGGTTTATTTTCTATAGGGTGCTCCAGTGAGCTTTTTTCAAGAAGGTTGAGATTTTCCCTTGGGTTTGAATATTGTAATTGGAATTGGCTTGTGGGGCTGGTTTCTTGGGTGATCAGTTGATTTTGTGTGCTGGCTACGAATGATTCGATCTCCAAATAAGAGCTGGTCTCCATACAAATGCAATAGTCTCTTTGACAAAATAAGAGACCGGATGCCATCATAAGCATGGCAAAAAGGGTAGTGGTTTTCATTCGGAGGCTTTTAATATTGACACGAAGTCGGTTTAGGGGTTGCAAGCCTTACAGTTGATGAACCTATCTTTAACAAAAAAAATTGCCGTGGAAATGTTAAAGCCTGCTCGTGTTGCTGTAAAAGTCCGACCTGCCGCGGAACGGGCCCTGAGGAGAAGACACCCCTGGGTGTGGGAGGATTCCATCCTGAGCATTAAACAAGGAGCGCGTTCAGGCGATCTTGCGATCATTTTTGATTCGAAGAAAAACAAGTTTCTCGCCGCAGGATTATACGATCCGGATTCCGTCATTCGCATCAAGGTGCTTCAATTTGAAAAGACTGCTACGATCGATGAGTCCTGGTTTAGAAACAAAATTGTAGAGGCATTAGAAAAGCGTAGCCAGCTTTTAGAAACAGAGACTAACGCCTATCGTCTCTTGCATGGAGAAAATGATGGACTACCCGGTGTAGTTTGCGATGTGTACGATAAGGTCGGAATTGTAAAGATTTATTCTGCAGCCTGGTTTCCCTATTTGGAAATGATCGTGGGTCTAATCCAGGAAATCGCAGAATTGGAATGTCTGGTTTTAAGATTGGGCCGAACTGTCAGGGACCTGGGTAATACTGATTTTAAGGAAGGTGACATCCTTTTGGGGAAGCTTGAAAATCCGGTTGTTCAGTTTTTGGAACATGGAATCAAGTTTACAGCAAATGTGCTGACGGGACACAAAACCGGATTCTTTTTGGACCATAGACCAAATCGGAAAAAGGCTGGAAAGCTTGCTAAGGGGAAAAGGGTCCTTGATGTCTTTTGCTATGCCGGAGGTTTTTCTGTTCACGCGCTAGCAGGCGGTGCTTCAGAAGTGGTGAGCCTGGATGTTAGCAAGCCTGCCTTGATGCAGGCCCAGGAAAATGTTCGTCTTAATGATCTATCGGGGAATCACCGGATCCTGCAGGGTGATGCTTTTGAGGAAATGGAAAAACTGGAAAAGGCTCAAGAACATTTTGATCTCATCATCATAGATCCTCCCAGTTTTGCAAAGAGAGCCACAGAAGTAGAAAAAGCAATTTCCCAGTACCAGCGATTAGCTGAACATGCAGTTAGCTTATTGGCCAAAGGTGGCATGTTGGTTTTGGCTTCTTGTTCAAGTCGCGTAACCGCGGACCAATTCTTTGAAACCATTGAATCAGTTTTAGAAGGATCTGGCCGTGAGTTTACATGCGTAGAAAAAACATTCCATGATGTGGATCACCCGATCAGTTTTCCGGAGGGAGCCTATTTGAAGACGGGGTATTACGAGGAAACAATTGGTGGATGGTGAGGGTAGCAAGTTGAGCGTAGATCGGCCTGCCCGATGTTGAGCGAAGCGAGGCTTTCGGGGAGTCTACGCTCCACTAGATACC
>JABDJM010000558.1 GCA_013002475.1 Saprospiraceae bacterium
AATCATCTCAGGAAAATGACCAAGCTACGATCTGACAACCCCGTTCTTGTCTATGGGAAGTACGAGCTAATCGATAAGGAGGATCAGGATGTGTATGCTTTCTCAAGAATTTTGGACCAGGAAAAGTTTATTGTGTTGCTCAATTTCTCCTCTGAAAATTCCAGCCTTTCTAATCCGGAAATAGATAATAAGAAGGAAGTCCTCATAAATAACCATCAAGGAATTTCAATTGACGGGAATACAGTAGATCTTCTGCCCTATCAAGCCCTTGTTCTAAAGGATACTTAATACAAAAATCCAGGATGACCAAAACCTCTAAAAAGAACAATGGCCAGACTCTCATCTGGCCATTACCTTTTATTTGCGATAATTAAATATCGCATTCCTAAACTAATTTTCTATTAAGCCATTTTAGGAGACTTCGGTCCCGCAGCAATGATCTCAGGATTTACACTAACTTCAAAAGCTTTGAAGTTATCTTGGAACAGTTTGACAAGCTTTTCCTTTTGTTGATCAAAGGCAGCTTTGTCTGCCCAGGTTTCCCTAGGGACCAAAACCTCTGACGGCACATCCGGACAACTAAGTGGGATCTCAAACCCAAATTGGTTATCTACTTTCGTTTCTACACCGTCAAATGAATTATTATGGATAGCATCAATTATTGCTCGAGTGTATTTCAACTTAATTCTTGACCCCACTCCATGGGCTCCGCCAGTCCAACCAGTATTCACTAACCAGGCTGTAGCATTGTGATCCTTGATCTTTTTAGCCAAAAGCTCAGCGTATCTGTTTGGATGCCACATCATAAAGGCCGCACCAAAACAAGCTGAGAAAGTTGCTTGAGGTTCTGTTACACCCATTTCGGTTCCGGCAACCTTTGCGGTATATCCTGAAATAAAGTGATAGGATGCCTGCTCAGGGCTTAACTTGGAAATTGGAGGTAACACACCAAATGCATCACAAGTAAGAAAGATCACGTGGTTTGCATGACCTGCAATACAAGGCATCTGAATATTGTCGATATAGTTGATCGGATAGGATACCCGGGTATTTTGGGTAATACTCGTATCACCAAAATCCACCGCTCGGGTCTCCGGGTCGAACACTACATTCTCCAAAACAGTTCCGTAGCGAATCGCATTATAAATGTCTGGTTCATTTTCTGGTGACAGATCTATAGCCTTTGCATAACATCCGCCCTCTATGTTGAAGACTCCTGCATCAGTCCAGCAATGTTCATCATCACCGATCAATTTCCTTTTTGGATCAGCACTTAGAGTAGTTTTACCTGTTCCGGACAAGCCGAATAAAACGGATACATCCCCATTGTCTCCAACATTTGCAGAGCAATGCATGGGAAGCACCTCTTTTAGAGGCATCAGGTAGTTCATGATACCAAAGATCCCTTTCTTCATTTCCCCAGCATATTCAGTACCGAGAATCACAATCTTTTTCTCTTCTATATTGACATCAATACTTGTCTTGGAAGTCATATCAGGAGTAAGTCGGTTAGCCGGAAATGCTCCTCCATTGAAAACGGTATAATCAGGCTCTCCGAAGTTTGCCAGTTCATCCTCAGTAGGCATGATCAGCATGTTCTGCATAAATAATGCATGGTAAGCTCTGGTACAGATGATTCTAACCTTGATTCTATATTTTTCATCCCAGCCCGCAAAAGCATCAACAACAAAGATTCGGTCACGGGTGTTCAGATAATCAACTGCTCTTTCATGGTTAATATCGAACGAATGCTTAGTCATTTCGATATTGATATTCCCCCAATCAATATTGTTTTCGGAATCCGGATGACGGACTATCCGTTTGTCTTTTGGGCTTCTTCCGGTTTTTGTTCCTGAGTAGACAAGAAGAGCTCCTTTATCAGAAATTGCTGTACCCTTTTCGTGACGAAGGCCGATTTCATAAAGGACAGGCACAGATGAATTCCGGAGGACCTCTTTTACATTGATTCCGTATTGGCTTAGATCAAAGCTCATTGAGATAAGGTTTTAGAATAAATGAGTTAAAATTGGTTGTAAACTAATATATGGCGAAGATACGTAAGCCCTACCTCTACAACAAGCCGGGCAACCCAATAATGGGTGACATTTATCAGGCCCCAGGATGATCTTTGCTCAATCCTTTTCCCACCTTCCTAGTTTGGTAATTCGTTTGTAAAAGCCTTTCTTTCTGCTATGCAAGCTAGAATTGCCTCTATATCAGGATTGGTCCTGATTTCTTTAAGTCAAGTATTATTTGCCTTTGGATTTGGATTCCTTATGGCCCAACGTCCTATCGATTTTGCACATTGGGCATTATTATTGGGCGCAACGCTCCTTTTCAGTTTATGGTTCAGCCTCCCGGATTCTGTCACCAAGAAATGGGGCTTATTGATAATGACACTTGGTATTGTTGGAGTTGCGGGGATGTGCACCATTGACTTCCTTCTTTGGTCGATGAGCGAGGATCCCACTGCAAGAGATATGCTTTTCCAGAAAATCGGAGAAAACCCTTCCATCCAAATACCTTTTTTGATGTTGGGACCTGCCTTTTTCTATTCTGGAATTTGCATTTCAACGTATGGTTTATTTAATCGGTATAAATGGCAAGTGCTCCTCCTTAATCTTGGAGCCTTGTTGATAGGCCTTGGATTAATGGTCCTCAGAAATGGAAGCTTAGCCGGCATAGGTGGTATTTTTCTGTTGATCGGTTTGGGAAGTATATTATTGAAGGACGAAGAGAAGACAATATCTACTTAAATACTCAATACCAGGCTTCCGTACATTTTACTAGAAAGATCAACGAGAGAAATATGGGTACCCCAACTGGAATAACCAAGCAATGAACTACAAAGAAGCAATAGCAGAAGTTTTTCAAAAGGTGGAAAACATCGAGGTAAGAGGAAAAGTGGCATCCTATATCCCCGAATTAGCGAATGTCGATCCTAACAAGTTTGGGGTCCATATCTCAACGAACGATGGTGAAGGTTTCGGCATGGGAGATCATCAGGAAAAATTTTCGCTACAAAGCATTACAAAGGTGTTCTCGCTTTGTCTGGCATACAAGATCAAGGGTGAAAGCATATGGACACGTTTGGGGGTGGAGCCGTCCGGAAACCGATTTAACTCACTAATCCAGTTAGACAGGGAC
>JABDJM010000573.1 GCA_013002475.1 Saprospiraceae bacterium
GTAAGCGCTGTAATACCCCCATATCTGCTACCAAACCAAGATCGATCTCTTTGATCGTAAAAAAGGAGTCTGAACAACTGAAGCGCATATCGCAGGCCGTTGCAATATTAATCGCCCCTCCGACACAAGCACCGTGCACCGCGGCGATAACTGGTTTACGACATTCCTCAATGGCGTTGATGCACTCCTGCAGGGTTACAATAAATCCTCTCAAGGCTTCCCGTTTCCTCGCTTCACCGGAAATATTTTGGAACTCACCCAGATTCATTAACGTTTGGAGGTCCATACCTGCCGAAAAGTTTTTTCCCTCTCCTTTTAGGATCACTACTCGAGCATTTTCATCCTGGTCCAGATCCTCAAAAATTTTTTTCATTTCCTTCCATGCGGGCATGTGGAAGCTGTTCGCCTTTTCAGGACGGTTGATCGAAACGGTAGCGACCTGATCCTTGATGTCAACCAAAAAATATTTGTACTCCATAATTATTTACTCCATTGTTTGATTGTATTCCTTCCTAATTGATACATATGTACTTCATCGGGTCCATCTGCCAGCCGAAGTGAACGTCCATAGATCCAGAACCCGGCCAGAGGGGTGTCCTGGCAAACGCCCATGCCACCAAATGCCTGAATAGCCCTGTCCACGACTTTACAAGCCATGCTCGGACAAACGATCTTGATCATGGCTATCAGATCTTTGGCTCCTTTAATTCCTTTTTCATCTATAGCTTTTGCGGCAGAAAGTGTAAGTAATCTGGCCTGCTCGATCTCTACCCTGGATCGGGCAATGTCAATACGGATGCTACTCTGCCTGGCCAGCTTTTGTCCAAAGGTTTCCCGCTCGGTCACCCGAGAGCACATGAGTTCCAGTGCCCGTTGTGCAACTCCAATAAGTCGCATACAATGATGGATACGCCCTGGACCCAGTCGGCCCTGAGCGATCTCAAAGCCTCGACCCTCACCGAGGATCATATTTTGTTTTGGAACTCTGACCTGGTCGAGCAATATTTCCGCATGTCCCGCAGGACTATCGATTGTTCCATAAGCTTTTAAGGGACGAACGATTTTAACCCCTTTTGTATCCCTGGGAATAAGGATCATACTTTGCTGAACATATTTGTCGGCAGCTGGATTCGTTTTTCCCATTAGGATGTAAAGCTTACAATCCGGATGCATAGCACCGGTAGACCACCATTTTCTACCACTAACTATGTAGTCCTCTCCCTCTTTTTGGATCTGAGTTTCGATGTTGGTTGCATCCGAGGAGGCCACATCCGGTTCAGTCATCAGAAATGCAGAACGGATCTTACCTTCCATTAGAGGACCTAACCATTTTTCTTTTTGTTCTTCGGATCCATATTTTGCCAGGACCTCCATGTTGCCCGTATCGGGAGCTGAACAATTAAATATTTCAGAGGCCCAGAGCACTCTACCCATTTCCTCCGCCAGAAAGGCGTACTCTAGATTAGTCAGTCCGGGAGAAAGGTGGCCATAATCCTTTGGTAAAAAAAGATTCCAAAGACCCGCTTCCTTGGCTTGCGATTTTAAGCTCTCCATTTGGGGAAAGACCACCCAGTGATTTTCATCGGTAAAAGATTCGAATTCTTTTTCCAGGGGATACACCTTTTCCTTCATGAATTGCCTGAGGCGATCCAGAAGGTCTTTCGAATGTTGGCTTTGTTCAAAAAGCATACTGTGTCTCTTGTTTATCAGGGATGAGCAGCCACCCAAACCTCTCCGTCCTCAAATACTTCTTTTTTCCAAATTGGAACAGTTTCTTTCAAAGTATCAATAGCATATTCGCAGGCTTCAAAAGCCTGTGCACGATGTGGACAGGAAACGCTGATGGCTACTGCCACTTCTCCAATCATTAATCTGCCTTTTCGGTGATGGAAGCTAACCTTTTTTGCCGGCCAACGATCCAGTATAGTCTGTGCAATTTTTCGCATTTCTTTCAGAGCCATTGCATCGTAAGATTCAAATTCAAGATGGACGACCCGTTTTTTTTGGGTCTGATTTCTTACGGTTCCCACGAAACTGACGATCCCTCCGCAGGTGTCGTCCTGAACAAAGGCTTCCACCGCTTTCGTATCAATCGGCTGATCCAAAATTTGTATATCAATATCTTCCATAATTAACCACCGGAAACCGGAGGGATAATGATGACTTGTTGATTCTCAGAAATGGTATACCCATCTTCCCTATACTCTTCATCCACCGCAAAGGAAAGGGAAGTCAGCGCTGAGAAATCTGGATATCTGTTGATCAATATGTCCTTTAATTGTGCAATGGAAGAACCGGTTTCAATGTCAATTTCCATTTCTTTTTGCCCCACAATGTCCTTGGCTATTCCAAAAGAAGTCAATCTGATCTTCATCGCTTAAATATCGTTAATCTCGTTCATGAATTGGTCCGATCCGGTTTTTTAACCTGCCTCCTGACCTGTTCCTTAACACGGAAACGATCTCCGAACAAATGGACAGAGAAATTTCTTCTGGTGTCTCAGCTCCAAGATCCAGTCCAACCGGAGAAAATAAATTTTCCCTTTTTGAAAGGTCGATATACAGTCCCTCCTCCATCAAGTCTTTTTGCATTTTATCCCGCCTTTTCTTTGGGCCAAGAAGACCCAGGTAGGGTATGTCGTCATCAATAAAATGTTTGAGGAGGTCAAAATCCTTTTTGTAATCATGAGTCATTAAAACAAGGGCCGTAAAATCATCAGTTTCAATTTCCCTGACCTGTTCCAGATCATAGACCAGATCGGCAATCTCAAAGATGGGTTTTTGCAACTTTTTTCTTTTTCCCGCTACGTGTATCTCCCAACCCAATTCATTTGCAATGTCCACCATGGCCAGGATATCGTAATTGTCCCCTACACAAATCAATCTGATCTTAGGACGGATAACTTCGACAAGGATGTCCATTTCTGATTCGGAAAAAATTCTGGATTTTCCCTGCTCTTGAACCAGGGCTTCCAGGGTTCCAATCCTACTCTCCGGTATTGGAGTTATTCCAGACTCATTATGAAAAAACTTCCCTAGAAGATGTGGATCCTCAGATTTGATCACTTGAAAAAGACATAGAGGACTCCGGGTATTCAGGATGCTCTCCAAATATTTGATTTGATTATTTGCCTCCGGATCTACCGGAGTAAAAAGCACCTCAATTCTTCCATTGCAACCCAGTCCAACACCAATTTGGTGTTCGTCATCCTCCAGCGTATCATAAACCACCACTGAGGCCTCGTTTTTATTGATGGCCGATTGGGCTCTCCTCAAAGCATCTCCCTCCAGGCAACCTCCACTGATCCCGCCTGTCCAAAGTCCACTTGACCGGACAAACATTCTGGCCCCGATCCGTCTATAGGAGGATTCCTCTACTCTGACCACCACCCCTAGAGCCGCTTTTTCCTTGGTCCAGTCGGTTTGGCGATAAGCTTCCACGATTTTTTCGATCTCCTTCATAGAGAAATTGCTATCTTTCTTTTTCCTGCGGATTCGGAAATTAAACAAAGGATCCGGCATTTAAAGAGGAAATTGAATGTTAATCGATAATCACGGAAGAGTCATAAATTATTTGCGTTTAGCAGTTACGGATCGCTGCAATCTTCGGTGCTTCTATTGCATGCCAGAAGAGGGTATCGAATATGTGAGGCGGGATGAACTGATGAGTTTTGAGGAAATGATCCGCATCACAAAGCTGTTTGCCAGTCAGGGGATTTCAAAGATCAGGATTACAGGTGGGGAACCTTTTCTCCGTAAAGATCTGATGGAATTCCTGGATGTGATTACTTCAATTCCTGAAATAGAGCAAGTAAGTATAACTACCAACGGCACATTGCTGAGAAAACATATCCCGGAACTCAAAAGGATGGGTGTTCGCAATATCAATTTGAGCCTGGATAGTTTGGATGCTGAACGATTTAGAAAGATCACCCGAAGAGATAATCTGTCAGAAGTTTTGGATGCTATGGACCTCTTGGTAGATCAGGGTTTTAAAACCAGGGTCAATGCAGTGGTCATGGCTGGAAAAAATACTCAGGATATCATCCCCATGGTAGAGCTGGGAAGAAATCGGCCGATTTCGATCCGATTCATTGAAGAGATGCCCTTTAACGGAACGGAAGGTCAGGGTAACCAGGGTTTTTGGTCTTATGTAGACATCCTAGACCATATCAGGAGCCACTTTCCCAATTTTGTCAAATTGAATGACGGTCCTTCATCAACTTCTATGAATTACCAAATCGAAGGTTTCCAGGGTAGCTTTGGTATCATCGCGGCCTACTCCAGGACCTTTTGCGGGACCTGCAATCGTTTGCGGCTAACGCCTCAGGGCACGATACGTACTTGCCTGTATGACCAGGGCGTTTTCAATATCAAAACGATGATGCGCCAGGGAGCAACAGACCAGGAGATCCTGGTCGCTCTTCAATCTGCGTTGAACCACCGGGCTAAGGATGGATTTGAAGCGGAAAGAAACCGCATCAAAAATTTTCCTGTTTCAGAATCAATGGCTACCATTGGAGGCTAAGTAATTTTCATGATCGATTTTTCGGATGCTATTAAAATTGTCCTGAACACAGCACGTGATTTTGGGACCGAAACTGTTTCTCTGGAGCAATCCATCGGCAGGGTTTTGCGGGAAAACTGGTATGCGGACAGAGACATGCCTCCTTATGACCGCGTAACAATGGACGGGATAGCCTTGAACAGTAAAGGTGCTTCTGGGAATGATCAGTTTTCGATAGAGGGAATCGGCCCGGCTGGAGAAGAACAAAAAGTATTGTCTGATCCTGCGAATTGCATAGAGATTATGACCGGGGCAATCCTTCCCAAAGGTTGCGATACTGTAGTCCGGTATGAGGATGTGGACATTCAGAATGGAGTTGCAAAAGTAAGGACGAAGATTCTTCCCAAAAAGAATGTACACTGGAAAGGGGAGGACCGGAAAGTGGGAGAACTGGTGGTTCCAGAGCTTACCAAAATTTCGGCAGCAGAGATCGGGGTAGGGGCCACCCTTGGAAAAACTAAGGTGGAGGTTTCCAGATTTCCCAAAGCCATCATCATTTCCACTGGTGATGAACTTGTTGAAATAGATCAACAACCGTTGCCACATCAGATCCGAAAAAGTAATGTCTATAGGATGAAAGCCAGCCTGGAACATTTGGGTGTTTCTTGTGAAACGGCGCACTGGCTGGATGAAAAAGAAGACATAGAGAAGGAGTTGAAAGGAGTATTGAAAAATTTTGAGCTGATCATATTGAGTGGTGGAGTGTCTAAAGGCAAGTTCGATTTTCTGCCTGATGCTTTGGCTGCTTGCGGTGTAGAGAAGCATTTTCACCGGGTAGCGCAGCGCCCGGGTAAACCCTTCTGGTTTGGTACTCATCCGGATGGAGCGACGGTATTTGCTTTGCCAGGAAATCCGATCTCTTCTTTCATGTGTCTTCACATTTATGTATTTGATTGGCTACGAAAATCCCTGGGGCTTTCCGTCCAGGAACGGCCACTAGCCCGGCTAACCAAATCTGTGGATTTTAAACCAGATCTAACGCTTTTCATGGAAGTGAACACCTCCTTTGACGAGGAGGGTAGTCTGCTGGCGGAGCCCCGCAGGGGACATGGGTCCGGGGATCTCGCCAATCTTGTCCGTGGGGATGGCTTTATGCAAATTCCGCGAGGAAAAGATCACTTTGAAAAAGGGGAGTTGTATCCGGTGTACTTTTATAGGGATTAGTATAATCACGGCCTCGCTCACCCCTCCATCCCCTGAAGGGGAGGTCAGCCCACTTCATTTTTGGGTGGCGTTCCCCCTTTAGGACGCTAGGGGGTAGACAAGCAATTTGGAAGACTCAACGATTGTTCAACAATTGCTTAACCATCGTTCAACTATAGTTCATCCAATAATTATCTTTAGGTATGAGAATTCTATTTCTTTTTGTTGCCGTTTTATTTGGTGTAAACCTAAAGGGCCAACTACACATTTCTACTGACGTACCCCCGGATACCATGATTATGGATTTCTTCAATACGGCAAGTGCTACCGTGAGCAATGTCGATGCTGAAGGGGCCGCCATATCCTATTTTGAAGGGGCATTGACAGATCTGGGTTTGAATGCTGGAATCTTCATGTCCACTGGAGATCCATTTACTGCTGTTGGAGTGAATGATAGTGAAGGCACGAGTTTGGCGCTTGGTACTCCGGGTGATGACGATCTTAGCTTATATACCACTGCCCAAACTTTTGATGCCAGCATTATTTCGATGGATTTAGTCGCCATGGAGGATACATTGGCTTTTCAATATGTGTTCGCCTCTGAAGAGTATGAGGAATGGGTTGGCAGTACGTTCAATGATGTTTTCGCATTCCTTGTTCGTGAGCAGGGAGATTCCCTTTGGACTAATATCACGCTCCTACCTGATCAGACTCCGGTTACAGTTAATAATGTAAATCAAAATATTAATGCAGGTTACTATCGAGATGGAATTGAGGGTATCACCTTTGATGGTTTTACAACTGTTCTTGGAGCAGAACTAGTTGTTATTCCGGGTAACACCTACGAGATTAAAATTGGTGTTAGTGATGTAGCTGACGCAATATTTGATTCCGGAGTTTTCATAGGCATTGAATCACTTGACGGAGATAGTTTGCTTGTTCCTCCCTCCAATTTTGTAGTCCAGCAGGACGGGAATTCTATTGAGTTTGAGAATGAATCTAAATATGCCACTTCATACTTCTGGGATTTTGGCGATGGTACAACCTCCACGGAGAAGGATCCGGGAGCTCATGTATATGATCCTGAAGTAACAGCCGATTATACCCTAAGCCTGATCACTCAGAACTATTGTTGCACAGATACTTTCTCCATTGTGATTTCCATTGAGGGGACTGTGGATGTTGTTGACCCTGCTCTAGCTTCAGTTGAGATCTTTCCTAATCCCGTAAAGGATTATTTTCAAATCACAGGTGTTCAAGACGAAATGATGTTATCGATTTCAAATGCCCAGGGAAGGATTGTCCATCGGGAGCTTGTTAATGAAAGCAAATCGATCCGGACTAGTGAATGGGCAAAAGGGATGTATTTTGTTCAACTCGAAAGGGAAGCGAGTAAACCTTTGGTGAAAAGGCTTGTGGTAAACTAAGGCAGGACATTGATATTCGAAATCGCCCTGCCTGCGGCAGGAAGGCAGAAAGGGCACAATTTTCTTTTCCAGGATTAGCTAATGAATCTTTGTGCTCTTAGTGCCTTTGTGGCTGGGAATTAATTAGAAATTGCCACGAAGTCACGAAGGACACAAAGTAGATTTTTATGATTTTCTTAAAAGATCTATCACCCGCTGTCGCTCCTCCTGGGTGTTGACGTTCATCAACTTTTCGGCCTGCCCGGTCTTGACGACCTCCACCTCCGAATTGATTAGCACCTTCCTTGGACAAGAATACCCCTGACTTAAAAACTGCAACAACACCGGATAAGCCCTTGGCTCCCAGATTGTGATCAAAGGCTCCGGAAACTCCGTCGCCGGATTGTAAAAACATGTTGCCAGTTTGCCTGGATTTCGATGGGATGCCAATTCCTTAAGCAATGCTTTGTCCACCAGCGGCACATCGCAAGGCAGGGTCATCCAGGCCCGATTTGGGTCATGACGAAAAGCTGAAACTATACCTCCGAAAGGACCCAAGCCCGCAAAGGAATCTTCGACCACTGGATATGTTGACTTCACCTGTTC
>JABDJM010000591.1 GCA_013002475.1 Saprospiraceae bacterium
AATCCACACTGTTCGGTAATGGCTTCAAGAATATCTTCTACTGATTGCTGATTGGCGGAAATGGTAATACGAGTATCCGGCCCTGTCTGAGCCATCAGGAACTCACTCCCAAGTAGAATCAGAATCAATATGGTCGTTCGGAGCATGGTATTCTTTTCAACTCAAAAGCTCGCTCTTGTAGTTTACAAGGAACAAGCACCAACCCAATTAAATCAATCGCAGGTTCCTGTAAGGATAATTTCGCCATTTTGGCGGCTGCTGGAAACACCCAATGTTTCCTCAATTATACGGATGATAGAGTCCAGAGTTTTATCATTGAAGGTGGTAGTGATCGGGCAATTTGCCATATCCTGGTTTTCCAGTTTTACAACCGTTTCATAGCTTCGATTCAGATCGAAAACGACTTCCTCCAAATTTGCGTCCTGATAACTAAGGACACCCGTTTTCCAGGCCATAAAATTATCATCCTCTGTAGGAATCTTTTCCAGGCTTTTGTCTGCTTTGTCAAAGATCGCGGATTGTTCAGGAGCTAATAGAACAGATTCCTGCTGAGTGCGAACTTCAACAGAACCACTTTGGACACTTACCTGGATCTCCGGATTCTCTTTCCTTCCGTCTACATAAAAGGAAGTTCCCAAAACCTGCACCTCAATATCTTCGACACCAATAATGAAAGGATATTCTTCATCCCGGGCCACATCAAAGAAGGCATCCCCTTCAAGCTTAACTTTTCTGATCCCCGATTTATCCGGTGGGGTATAACTCAGAGAAGCAAACTGATTCAGCGTTACTACCGATCCGTCAGGTAGGGTTTGTTCTTGAATTCCAGCATCAGCAGTATATTGGACAGTTTGATTTCCCGGGCCGAGGACAAACCAGGTTGCAGCAACTAGCAGAGCCAGGGCCGCAGCGAGTCGAAGCACCAGAAATGGGGTCAACTTCCGTTTAGGCATTGTTACCACCTTGGCTTCTTCTCCAAGCATTCCCTCAAGGGCCTTCCATTCCTTATCAGTGTCATACTCCAAGCGATCGTCCTGCATGCTGGAAAGCATCCAGGCTTTTTTGAAGGCCATGAATTCTGCCTTATTTGAAGCTGTGGATTGAACCCATTGTTCTAGTGCTTTGACCTCCTGATCCTCAGCATTGCCGCTGAGATATTTGGCCATAAGCTCTTGATAATCAATATGTGGTTCCTGGTTGGACATTTATTTAGCGATGCTTACTTTAATTACACTTCAAGTAGGGTTTACCCTTAGTTGGATTTTGAGAATTTTGTTTTTCCTAAACATTCCATAAAAATGTTGAGACAAAGAATTTCATTACCTACTGATAATTAGCAAGAAAAATATTAAATAATATAATAAATAAAACAAAAAGTTTTAAAAATGAAATGATTATCAGTGGAAAATATTCGTTCAACGCCTCCCTCAAAGTCTTAAGCGCTTTGCTCATATGGGCTTCTACAGTCTTTTGGGCAATATCCAGCTCCTCAGCAATTTCCTTGTACTTTTTCCTCTGTATCCGACTCATCAAAAAGACCTGACGGCACTTTTCTGGTAAGGCTCCCAAGGCCTTTTGAAAACTAGCCTCCAAATCACTAGTGTCGGTATCTCTTTCCTCCTGGGGCATATCAAAATTAGCGCATTCCAGATCCAGGACTTTACTTCGGAATTTTTTATTGTCCCTAATGAAATTCAGGCAGCGATTCTTTACTGCTGTAAAAAGGTAAGACTGAAGCCGGTCGGCATCCATTTTTTCACGGCTCTCCCAAACAGAAATAAAAACTTTCTGCACGATCTCTTTGGAGCTATCGGCATCAGGGACATACTGCCTTGCAAAATTGCACAGGTGGTTAAAATGCTCCTTAAAGAATTGTTCAAAGACCGCCTTGGAAAGCCCTGTTGGCATCTCGTAAATATAATTCTCTATCTTAATAAGATGAAAAACATTAGCAGACAACGATTTCTCAAAACCATTGGCCTGGGGTCAGGGATGATATTAACCTCTCCTTTAATCGCTTCTAAACGAATAAATGATCCAAAATTGGATCCGGCTCTGGTAAAAGAATTCGTTGGCGCAGGTCATGGAAGGATGGAAATTGTGAAAACTCTCCTTGAAGAACATCCAACCTTATTAAATGCAGCACATGATTGGAGGAATGGTGACTTTGAAACAGCCCTTGGAGCAGCTTCGCATGTTGGCCATAAAGTATTAGCACAGTGGTTAGTAGACAAAGGAGCGCAGGCCAATATTTTCACGGCTGCTCTTTTTGGTCGAATGGACATCGTAAAACCAATTCTGGATTTCTTTCCTTCAGCATTGCATTCTAAAGGCCCACATGGTTTTACCTTATTGCATCATGCGATTAAAGGGGGTGAGGAAGCAGTACCAGTGAAAGAATATCTTGAATCGCTCGGAGCAAAAGAAACCAAGATCCCTTTGGGTTAATATGTTGATAGCTCGCTTTATTCCTCTACTGATAATTTGTTTATTGGTTGGTTGTGCCAAGCATGCTTCTGCTCCCAAGCAGGTGGAGACGTCTGGGCCAAGTGACGAGGTTCCATTTCCTCTGGAGGATTATCCTGTGTATAGTTCAACAGATTATGGGAAGAGCTGGGAACCAGCGGGAATGGATTTGCCCATCGAAGTTCAGGGTTCTTTTTTGGAGGCCAAGGGTGGAAAAATCGTCATGGGCACGGATGGACAAGGTCTCTTTTTATCTGATCCGGACATAGGGACCTGGAGACAAATTGGAACCGGGTTACCGGAAAAAAAGATCAATGCTCTCCATGTATCCGGGGATTCCATATTGGTTGGTCTTTATCAAAACGGCATTTGGCTATCAACGGATGAAGGCAAAACCTGGAAAGACCTCAATTCTAATATCATTCATTTAAATGTCAATGCCATTCTTACTGTGGGGGAATCCCTATTTGCAGGAACGGATATAGGGATATTTAAATCCCAGGCAGAAAAATTGGATTGGAAGTGGGTCCATGAGCAGGACCAGATAGTTAGCTTGCAGGAAACTTCCCAGGGACTAATTGCCGGTTCAACTCAAGGAGTACTAATGTCCTCTAATGCGGGTGACTCCTGGGAGCAAAAAGATAATGGCGGGGCCCTTCACAACACAGCATATCAGTCAGGCAAAATCTTTTGCTTGTACATCTTTGGGGAATTACGGATTTCCTCTGATCATGGCGAGAATTTCAGGACTATTCCTTACGACCCTCACTTAGCTTCCTACATCTACGAGTTGATCCAAATTGATGATCACTTCTTGTTTACCAACAACTATGGTGTTCATTCCTCAATTGATGGGGGAGAATCATGGGATCTGGTATTCCCAAATGAGTCAAACATATTCATGGATTTCCTGGTCAAGAATGGATTTGTTTATGCTTGTCGAAGAAACAGGAATGAGTTTCGTGATTGATTAGGTTAAAATCCTTTGGTAGATTACCCATCAAAATAGGTCTATGTATTAAATGAAGTATAAGTAATAAATAAAATTCTTTCGAAAATTATTTATTACTTATACGTCGAAAAGGGGATTGATAACCACTATTTAACCCTTTGCTATTTTGCTAGAATTTAGTCTTCCTCAGGTTTTGCCAACACATAGGTTTTGAAATCATTCAAATTCTTTTCCCTCTCTTATGTGTTCTACAACTTTTTCTTCATAGCAGGTTCCAACAATACCATGATCACGCTTTACAAAGCATTTTTCAGCAACATTTGCTTGTTGTTCTAAATTCATACTCCCCCAGTTATCATCGCAGCCCACCTCATAGACGTCTCCCGTTGTGGAGTTTTTGACTTGCGCGTGAATGCCCTGTATTGTCCATTTAATATTGGCAGCTTTATGGATTTGCCATACATGTGCTATTTCATGGATAAATAGTGCTTCGTCGTGCAGAGCATTGTCGTAGCCAGATTTTCCCATATTCATTAAGATATGTCCAGTTCCGGTAGGCCATACGAATTCCCTATTTCCAACACCCAATAAATTGGAGATCAATATTTCACTTCTTGCTGGCAATGTACCATCAAACAAATTTTCATTTGCGAATTCATATTCCGTCGAGGTTAGTCTTCGATATTTGGGTATTCGTCCATCTACAATTACGGACTTAGATATTCCATACGCTTGAACGATAATAGAACCACCAGCACTCATTACAACACCTGAAAGGACCTTGCCGCCTTCAAATACCAGCTTGCCTCCCTTGGTCGCATATCTTTTGGTTGCACTACCCACCTTTTTTGTTGCTCCCCAAACCTTTTGGCCTCCTTTGGTTGCATATTTTTGGGTTGCACCAACCACTTTTTCTGTTGCCCCCCAAGCCATTTTGGTTCCTGGCGTTGAATACTTTTTGGTTGTACTAGCAACTTTTTTTATTCCTTCCCAACCCTTTTTTCTTATTGGGGTCGCATATTTTTTGGTTGCACTACCCACCTTTTTTGTTGCACGCCAAACCTCTTTGCTTACCGGGGCCGAATATTTTTTAGTTGTACTGCCGACCTTTTTGACTCCGCTCCAAACACCCTTGCCTACTGGCGTTGAATATTTTTTGGTTGTACTACCGACCTTTTTGACTCCGCTCCAAACACCCTTGCCTACTGGCGCTGAATATTTTTTGGTTGTACTGCCAACCTTTTTTGTTGCTCCCCAAACCTTGGTGCCTCCTTTGGTCGCAGCTTTTTTGGTTGTGCTACCAACTTTTTTTGCAACTTTTTTAATAGAGCCCCATTGAGCATTAGCATTGAAATTTATTGATAAAAATAATGCGGCGATAAGAACGATTGAATTTTTCATTTTAAATGATTTAGATGGTTAATAAATAATTACAATTCAAAGATGCGGGAGATAGCATCCTTATTAATCCACCTTTCTGAGGGTTGTTTGAAAATCCTCATTTATGAGGAGGTTAGGAGAAAGTATAAACGAGGACAAAAAAAAAGCCATCTCGAAATTCGAGATGGCTTTTTTTTTGATTTACTGAGCTTCTATTTTTGTCCTAATAATAGAACTTCAGCTTGCAGTTCTTTTTCATCAATATGCAAAAAATAAGTTTTGGTATAGATATAGTTGAAAGTTAATTGCTCTCTTATTACCTCAAACTGTCCCTCGTTCTCAACAGTTGCGGCGATCCAGTTTATAGCTTCTATCCGGGTTTGAAATGACTTTTTCATAATCTGATATTTTAAGTGAATTTGATACTTCAAATATCAGACAATGCAGGTCTTGAATCTTCCACCTTTTTGAGGGATTGAATAATATCCTCATAAATGAGGAGTTTTATATCCTGCATTATATTGCCTCGCTCATATAAGGTGATTTATCAAAAAATAATCTAGAAGGGATACCCAAAGCCATTTGACTTTAGGTGTTTTTTAGTCGCTCTTTATTGAGGAAAAATAATTTTTCCTACTGCCAGTCTCTTACTTTTATCGCGAATATGATAAATAAAACTACCTGCACCTGTTTGTGATTTTTTTAGGTGGTATTCTGAGTTTAAGAATGGCGTTTCAAGAATTAGTTTACCTGATAAATCAAAAATACTTAAGTTGATTTGCCTGTTCGAAACAAAAGCATCGGAAGTAAGCTGGAAATTGATAATATCATCTCCAGGATTAGGGTCGGTACTTACAAATACATTAAGACTTGGCGCTGGAGTGGTAGAAACATTCATATTCGTTCCTTTCCGAATACCGTTTCCAAAGCTAGTCACCCATATTTCATCTGGGTTAAAAGGATTAAAAACTGTTCTCACTGGATGTAGGAATGGATATTCTTCAATCAATTGAAAAGCAGGGTTGGTGGCCGTCAAATTAGTAGTGAACCATAATCCTTCCGACTCTGTAGCCACATACATAACATCAGGGTTTTCAGGGTGAATAGTTACAGATTCAACACGATAGAAATCGCCTAATTCATTCCAGGTAATGCCTCTGTTTAAGGTTTGGTATAATCCTCCTTTATCTGTAGATGCACTCCCAATTGGCCAGCCATCAAAAACACCAACATACCAGGTGCTTTGATTTATGTCATGCGGGTCGAGACACAGGTTTTTGGTATAATATTTCATTTCTGGTGCAGATCTGTCTTCCCAGGTTTGGCCACCATCTTCACTATAGAAAACGCCTGAAGTTGGTGTGAATACATCGCCATTGGTTTGACCACCGGAATAAGAACTAACAAGGGCACCGTCATCTAAAATATCGATCGTATTAGCTCTTCCCGCTGTATTCTCTGGAATAGGTAATTGCTCCCAGATAGCATTACTGTTGTCTGATAGATTGCTGGTTTTAAAAATGCCTCCGTTGAAAGGATTTGGGGCAACAGCATACATTATTTCGGGGTCATTAACATCAATTGCCGTTTGAAGTATGGGATCATCAAACTCATGAATTAATGTCCAATCTTCTCCTCCATTATTGGAAGACCAAATAGCTCCTGTTTCATTGAATCCTTCTAATTCATTATCGGTTAGGACATGTG
>JABDJM010000004.1 GCA_013002475.1 Saprospiraceae bacterium
CCCAAATGTTGTTGAAAAACGTCGGAGTCATCAGGAGATTAGATTCAATGTTTCGATCGATAAATATCCAATCAGTAATCCCGAACGGGAAATTTCAGCTACCATCCTCCAAAACGGGCGATGGTTGGATGCAAAGACAAAAGTCGAACCCCGATATTCCCGAGGGGACCTGATCAACTTTGAATACATTGGAGAATTTCTTTTCCCAGGCAGCAAGGAGTTCCGATTAGTAGATACACGATCCGTTGAATTTACCAGCCCGGACATTTTCAGGATCGATTACTATTCAGATGGTTATGGAGTTATCCTACAACCCGACCGGCCAAGGCTTGGACTTCCACATAATAATTATGTTGACCTAAATGGAAACTTCACGGTCATCACAGCTGATGATCCTCAAACATCCCGGAGATTAGGAGGAGGGGTTGACTCAAGTCTGAACATTCAGGATCAATTAGTGGAGATGCAATCTGCTGAAGTAGAAAGGCAGATCAACAACAGACTTCGATCAGATTACTGCTCGGTAGAATTTTTTCTCGATAAGCCCTATGAATTAGTTGATCGCGATGTGTATATCATCGGAAGCTTCAATGGCTGGCAACTAAACCCCGAGAATAAAATGCAATACAAGGAAGGGGCGTACTGGTGTGAGATCGAAATGAAGCAAGGCCTGGCAGACTATCTATATGCCACTACGGAAATAGGGAAACAAGAGATCGACATCACCGAGATCGAGGGTAGTAGTTTTGAGACCCGAAATGAGTATCTCATCCTAGTCTATCAAAGAAGCCCGGTTGACCGCCACGACCGGATAATTGGCTTCAAGATCTTCGATTCCAGATAAGTCCATTTTTCTTCCCGAAATCTACATCAAGAGGCCTGAAAAAGCCCTTATTTCCCATTTATCTGTCAATCTTTGCGGTTCATATAAAAAAGTACCTCTAAGAGAGGGATTCCCTTACCATTGTTACAATAAGAACCTTTCCATCTATGATCATTCGGACATTTCTAATTGCTGTTGTTCTGATGAGCTTTACCGAGCTTTCAGGCCAGGCCCGCTGGAGCCTTGAAAAATGCATCCAATATGCCCAACAAAACAACCTTACTATTAAGCTTTCGGAGCTGAATGTCAGAGATGCCGTTTTGCAAAACAGGTCGGCAAAGCAAGCGATGTTGCCCAACCTCAACGCCTCAGTAGGTGCTGGTTTGCAATTTGGTCGTAGAATTGACCCGGTGTCGAATGATTTCATAACCGATAATGTAGGTTTTAATTCAGGCTCTTTGAGCTCAGGAATAACCATTTATAATGGAAGCAAACTTCGGAATTCTGTTAAACGAAGTGGTCTTGATATGGAGGCCGCCAAAGAAGATCTTGCTCAAACTGGCCAGGATATAGCACTTATGGTGGCTGTTTCATATCTGACCATTCTTCAGGTTGAGGATCAACTTGAAAACGCCAAGAAACGACTGGAGCTTTCCTTAGTTCAACTTGAACAAACAGACAAATTGATCGAGGCGGGATCTTTACCTGCAGCAGATCTCCAGAATATTGAAGCTCAGGTTGCTCAGGATGAACAAATCGTAGTGGCAAGAGAAAATGACTTGGTGATTGCTTACCTGGACCTCCAGCAAATGCTCGAACTAGATCCTGACAAGCAATTCCTGATCGAACGACCAGATATTGATATCCCGGAAGACCAGGAAGCTTTAGAGGTCCAGTTGACTTCGGTTTACAATCAAGCTCTGAATAATCAGCCCGGGATTAAGGCCAGTGAATTGAGGGTGAGATCCGCACAGCTGGGTATAAAGATCGCAGAGGCAGATCGGCTGCCTGTATTCTCAGCATTTGGAGACATTAGCACCAACTACTCTAATAAGTCATTTGATTTTGAGAATCCGGATCTCAGCAATTCAAACCTTGTATTAGGACCTGAGATCCCTGTTGAGATCAATAGCTATCCGGCACAACTAGCCACCTTTAACCTTAGTGGAGTCGAATATCAAACACTCCCCTATTTTGACCAGATCACAGACAACTTTGGTCAAAGTCTGGGATTGAATCTGAGCATACCGATTTATAACAGAGGTCAGATCAACACGAACATTCAAAGGGCAGAGATCGCACTCCAAAACAATGAGATACTTGAAAAGCAGGCTAAGCAACAGCTTAAGCAGGATATTCAAAGGGCCTTGGCAGACGCAAGAGCAGCACACAAAAATTATCTGGCTGCTTCCAAAGCAGAGTCAGCACTCGCTACTGCCTATTTCAATACTGAAAGGAAATATAAGTTAGGTGCGTCCAATACCCTTGAATTTACAACTTCAAAAAACCAATTAGACCTGGCAAGAGTAGATACTATCATTGCCAAGTATGATTTTATTTTTAAGTTGAAAGTGGTAGACTTTTACCAGGGGAAAAAAATTGATTTGTAAAAACCAAAAAGAGCATGAGCAAGAAAAAGAACAGACGTCCATTGATCCTGATTGTAGGGTTTTTGGTCTTCCTTGGATTGATTTTCGGGCTGAAGTATTTTACTGGCAAGGATAAGGATACTGTGAAAGTTTCGGTTTCGAAAGTGGAAAAGCGCACAATTAAGGAGCAAGTTTCTGCCAGCGGGAAGGTATACCCGGCAACCGAGGTAAAGATCACTTCTGATGTGTCCGGTGAGGTCATTGAATTGTATGTGGAGGAAGGGGATTCGGTAAAATCAGGTCAGCTTCTCGCCAAGGTAAATCCGGATGTTTACCAGAGTGCCGTGGAGCGTAGTGCTGCTATTTTAAGCGGTGCAAAAGCACAGGCAGCAAATGCCAAAGCTGGCATAGAAAGAAACAGGGCCCAGCTATTGGGTGCCAAGGCAGAAGTAACTCGCTTTGAGGCCCAACTTAAAAATACCAATGCTATCCATAAGCGGAACATAACCCTTAAGGAACAGGGGATAATCAGCGAAGCTGAATTTGATGCTTCTCTGTCCGCGCTGGACGCCTTGAAAGCCAACATGCAGGCTGCACAGGCAAGCCTTGAAAGCGCTGGGGCAAACTTGAAAGCAGCAGAAGAAACCCATAAGGCCTCCAATTTCACAGTAGCGTCCAACCAGGCCTCCCTAAAAGAAATGAGATCCAACCTGAAGCGGACTACCATTTATGCACCCGTTGAGGGTGTGGTTTCGAGCCTAAGCATAGAGCAGGGAGAGCGGGTCGTAGGTACCGCCCAGATGGCTGGAACCGAAATGATGCGAATTGCCAATTTGAACATCATGGAAGTCCAGGTAGAAGTGAGTGAAAACGATGTGCTAAAAGTCGCTATGGCCGATAAGGTTTCTATTGAGGTTGATGCCTACCTGGATAAAACCTTTGAAGGTCAGGTAACACATATTGCCAACTCTGCGGTCAATGCAGGAAGTTCAAGTTCACTAACCACAGACCAGGTCACCAATTTTATCGTCAAGGTACTCATCGATGCAGATTCATATGCCAGCCTGGTTACGGATGCAAATCAATTTCCATTCAGGCCTGGAATGTCTGCTTCAGTCGAGATCAATACTGATTCTCGCGATGATGTCCTTTCTGTTCCAATTCAGGCGGTCAGTACCCGTCTTCCGGAAAAGGAAAAAGGGGAAGGATCCAGCAATTCAAATGCCGATCCCATCGAAGTCGTGTTTGTTAGTTCGCTGGATAGTGTAAATCAGGTGAAAGTCAAAACCGGAATACAGGATGACGACTACATCCAGATCCTTTCCGGACTTGAAGGTGAAGAAGAGATCATTGCCGCACCTTATTCTGCCATTTCCAAGGACCTTAAGCAGGGAGCAAAAATCAAGGTCGTTGACGAGGAAGAACTTTATGGAAGCAAAGAGGGGAACTAATGGATCCCTCTGACCGGGTGTTGCTCATATTTATTAAGAATCCGGAACTGGGAAAAGTAAAAACCAGACTGGCCAAAGATGTTGGACCAGCCAAAGCATTGGAGATTTACAATGACCTCCTTGAACACACACGAAATATCACCGTTGCCACAAACGCCCATCGGATTCTCTTTTACTCTTCACATATTGATCTGCAAGATCAATGGCCTTCAGACATTTTTGAAAAACGTTTACAAGTCCAGGGAGATTTAGGAGAAAAGATGGTCCATGCCTTTCAGACGGGATTTCAAAAAGCGAAAAAGGTCGTCATCATCGGTTCTGATTGCCCTCAGCTTTCCACAAATGAAATTGAGAAAGCCTTTACGACCCTTGATCAAAAAGATGTTGTGATCGGCCCTGCATTGGATGGAGGCTACTACCTACTGGGAATGAAAAGTCTTCAGGTAAATCTCTTCCAGGGAATTCCCTGGAGTACAGAAAAGGTCGCTGATCTAACCCTTGAAAAGGTTCTGGATTCTGGAAAGACCTGCCATCTGTTAAAGCCCTTATCAGATATAGATTATCTGGAGGATTGGCAGACATTTGGATCGATAGGCAAGGATCAAATAAACAATTGAGGCGATTTTGCTGTATTATCTGGCAGGACCTCATTATTTGGGTCCAATCCTTAACTTTGCAAAAAATAACTGACATGTATCCAGCTGAACTAGTGGCCCCCATGAGCAAGGATTTAACCGATTTCGGATTTTCTTCCTTGACGTCTTCTGATGAAGTAACCGAGCTAATGAATAAAGAGGAAGGGACCTTCCTTTTAGTAATAAACTCCGTTTGTGGCTGCGCTGCTGCCAATGCCAGACCTGGAGCAAAGATCTCTTTGACCAATGAAAAAAGGCCAGAGAAGTGCTACACTGTTTTTGCAGGGGTGGATAAAGACGCTACCGAAAAGGCGAGAGAATTTCTTCTTCCTTATCCTCCTTCCTCTCCAGCTATAGCCTTATTTAAAGAAGGCAAGCTGGTGCACTTTCTGGAACGACACCATATTGAGGGTCGAAGCGCTGAGATCATCGCTCAAAACCTCATGATGGCTTACGACCATTTTTGCGAATAAACAAAAAGCCCCGATCTAATGATCGGGGCTTTTTGTTTATGGGGCCAGGCGTTCAATTTTCCAACCTTTTCCTTCACGCTTTTGATATCTGATCCGATCGTGCAATCTGGAAGGTCTTCCCTGCCAAAATTCAATAGTCTTAGGTTTTACTAAATAGCCTCCCCAAAATGCAGGTTTAGGCAAAGCATCCTGACCGGCAAATCGTCTTTCAAAATCGGCCACTTTTTGTTCGAGTATAGTCCTGTCCGGAATGACTTGGGATTGGGGTGAGGACCAGGCTCCAATCTGGCTGTCTCTAGGTCGTGATTGATAATATTTTGTGGATTCCTGTTCAGACAATTTTTCTACCGTCCCTTCAATACGAACCTGTCTTTCCAATTTTCTCCAGAAAAAGGTAAGAGCAACCTTATCATTTTCTTTCATCTCTTCGGCCTTCCTACTTTTATAATTGGTGTAAAACATAAACCCCCGCTTGTCCAGGCCTTTCAACAACAGGATTCTAGCGGATGGAAATCCCTCTGAATTTACCGTTGAAAGGGTCATAGCATTTGGCTCCTCGATTCCGGCAACCTGAGTTTCCTCGAACCAGATCTGAAATTGCTTGATGGGATCTGCAGCAACTTTACTTCCTTCTAAAGTGGCTAATCCATAATGCTTCCTGATATCTGCGATCTTATCTCTATTCAATGATCTGAGTTTTGGTCCACTAGTAAATGTAACCAGCAAATCATTAAGGAAAAAATAGAAAAGAAAAAACCCTGTCAATGGTTATTGACAGGGACAAAACAAAAAACAAACACTATGAACAAACACTTTCTTGGATCGTGATCGTACAGGGAGTGAAAATGTTTAAAAAAGGCCCCCGACAAGTCGGGGGTCCGGATTAAACATATAAAAACACTCTACCCTTTCAAGTTGGGCGATGCCTGAATAGTAACCTCTTCAGCGGTTACACTCTGGCCTCGCAGGCTAGAGGATTGGGTTTGAATTAGGGAGGGTAAAACAAGGGGGTAGTTCAGTGGGTGTCTGTCAGGGGGGAGAAAAAGTTCCCTCCGATTGTTCGGAGGGACAAAACAAAAAACAAAAACTATGAACAAACACTCACCCTAAAAATTTCTTTTGGGTCTGCCGAAGCAGAATTAAGAATTCTTCAATTCTTACTCTCTTTATTGCAAACCCTTTGCCAAAAATGGTTCTGATAGCACCCAATTTTGGGTATTTTATCATGCTGATTTATTCTAATACATAAAGTCATCAGCACCAGAAAACTTAGACAACCCGGGGTCTTTCAGATTAATTACGGGGCATTTGGACTCACTTTTCTCCTATTTCATAAATCTCTGTGACAATGGATGAATTGAGAAATCTTCCTTAAAACAGCTCTACATTAGTCCAGATCCTCACCAAATCCCCAAAAGCTTAATAAACTGAGACCCTCCCGGCAAAAGAAAAATCAGGCAAGCCAGAAGGCTTTGCCTGATTCAGGCCCCCGACAGGTCGGAGGCAAATCCCATGAACTATATCTTAATTGTTCTTTCCAGCTTCTCCCGGGATCAAACGCTCTTTCTGCTCCTTTCTTAATGGATCTCTAAAGACAAGCTTGCCTTCAAAGGCATCAAGCACGACAGGAGTGCCAGGTGTGATCTTCTTTAAAAGGATCTGCTTCGATAATTCATTTAAAACCCGTTTCTGGATAACCCGCTTAATAGGTCGGGCTCCAAACT